>JBJKQC010000241.1:0-8460 GCA_046705745.1 Dehalococcoidia bacterium | reverse complement strand
GTCCCACCCGATCCCCTCGTATTTGCCTACCATCTGGGCTACGACGGACTTGGAGCCGACGCCGTCCGTGGATATGGCCAAGAAGAGCCGGTCGGTAAGGCGAAGCACATTGGCGAAGAAACCGATGGAGACGGCCTGCTCACCCATTCCTGTACGGAAGTCCTTGGTCTTAGCAACCCAAGGCAGCAGCCCTGAGAGGCCTGCCGCCGCTGCGGCGGTGTCGACGCCAGCCGAAGAATACGTGAATTGCCTTGGGTGATTACCGGCCATGGGGCCTCACAAAAAGGAAACGAACATCAAAGCTGCGGCGGGCGCATTCTAACGCAAACGAGGGTATCCTGCCTGCTAACCCAAGCACCCTATCGAGCCCACACGGGGCCGTCGCGCTCGCTCTGGCGAGCGTAGGCAGCAGCCTGCGCACGATTCTTCAGATGCAGCTTCGACAAAATGCTCCGCATGTGCGTTTTGACCGTATTCTCGGAGACCACCAGCCGGTCGGCTATCTGCCGATTGCTCATGCCGTCCGACAACAGCCGGAGCACGTCCCACTCCCGGGAAGACAGCGCTTCCAATGCCATGCCATTGCCGCCATTCCTGAACACGGGCTCCCATGGAAAAGCTACCGTAAGCTTGTCAGCCATTTCAGGGGAGACAACCATCCACCCCTGCGCGGTCTGGTGCACGGCTTGGATCAGATCGTCGGGCGATGCCCCTTTTAGGACATAACCCCGGGCGCCTGCGCGAAGCGCTTCCCCTAAGTCGTTCACGTCCTCGGAAGCGGTCAATATAAGGACGTTTGCCGCCGGACATTGCTCCCGCAGCACGGCGGTCGCCTGCAACCCGGGTAGATCTGGCATCCGCAGGTCCATGAGGACCAAGTCCGGCTGGAGGTCTGGAATCCGCGCCAGCGCCTCTTCCGCCGAAGCGAACTCACCGACTACCTCAACCGTGCCTTCTGTAGACAGAACCACGGAGACACCGCGGCGGACCAACTCTTGGTGATCGACTAGTACCACCCGGACCATCATTCCTGCCTCCTTCAGGTGTTCTGGAAGCGAGGGCATGTCAGGCTGAGGGAAGAGTCCGACAGGATACCCATGTGGGCCGTTGCCGATGTGCGTCTAGAGCATCGTCTTTTCCCAAGGTCTAGCCGGTTATAAGCCGCAGATACCCATCGGTTATCTGCTGCCCCCACGCTAAGCCGAGTACTGCGCCCGTACAGAGAAAGGGGGCAAAGGGGATGGGGTCTTTCCTGTTAAAGGACCGGAAGACCAAAAGGAATGCAGCTATGATTCCGCCCAAGGTGACGGCCAGCGTGAGGGCGACAGGCAATAGCCGAAGGCCGAGCCAGACTCCAAGCACTCCTGCGAGTTTCACGTCTCCAGCACCCATCCCTCCCCTGGAGAGCACAGCAAAGCCAAGGAATACAAGAAACCCCGCCAGTCCCGCGATGGCGGAGTCCAGAAGCAGGTCCAGATAACGACCGTCCACAGAGATCACCGCAGTGCGCACAGAAGGTGACCAAAGGAGCGCGCTCGCCACCGCCAATGGAAGCCCAGCCAAGAGCACTCTGTTCAACACCAGTTGGTGCTCCAGGTCGATCACCGCCACAAGGAGCAAGAAGGCAAAGAAAAACGCCGCCAGTACGCCGTCCAACGTCGCACCGTACCGCCATATCGCGAAGGCGAACAGCATGCCGCCTGCCAGCTCCACCAGCGGCACGCGCAGCGGTATCCGCAAATCACACACCCGGCACTTGCCACCCAATGCTATGTAGCTGAGCACGGGCACCAACTCCAGAGGGCCAAGGTGGCGGCCGCACCCGGGGCAATGCGAGGGTGGAGTCACGATGGACTCTCCACGCGGAACGCGATCGGCCACAACATTGAGAAAACTAGCAACTACCGTCCCAGTGACGAAGGCGAACACCGCGGCTAAGGCTTGTTCGGTCAACTCATCACCCGAAGCACCCGTGCTGATGTCCGCAGCGGATGTACCCAAGAAAGACCGCTGGGCATACCCAGCTAGGGCCGTCAAGGGCAGCACCCAGTGAGGCTCCGCGTTGGTCAGGCCTGCGGCCATGCATCCACCGTCCTGGCCATCAGGACGGACAAGTACACCGTTGGACTAGGCAGAAATGACAAGCTCGAAGAAGTCTAAGCAGCATCGAGCGTTCGTGCAACAGGCCACTGCACCGATATCGTCCGGTTTTGTACAGCGCAGCCACAGCGAGCCGGACCACCTGGCCGAGAACATCTACCATTTCCCGATGTCAGGACGGGGACCATCACAACAATCCGTCGCAACGCGGGAGACAGCCCAACGGACGCAGATATGCTCCCGATGCGCCTGCTGGCGAGCCAAACCCTCAGCCCACCACCAGCGCTTCTGCGCCACGTGTGTAGCTCCTTGTGTCGATGGAAGCATCCCGGTTCACTAGAGGACGTTGAAACATTGGGTGGTGCATGCTCCGGACCTCGTGCTCCAACTCATACAGCAGATTCCCCGTGTCCAAATCGACGATCCGGGAGAAACGGTACTGCCACTGGTTGCTTTCCTCCGTCACCAGCCCGCGCTCCTTGAGCGTCTGGTGAGGCGAGGAAAAGTCAGAAAGGTAGACCGCGATGTGGTGGCCGTCGTAGGCGCGTTGGTCCGTGGAGTCTTCGCGGAACACAAGGGACTGGTCGCGGCCAGCGGTGACTACCGCGGCGCGAGCACCGTCCACTTCATCCAGCATAGCTTTGGCGCCCAAGGCGGCAGCGTAAAAATGAGCAATCCCGCTGGCACTGCCTTGGGGCACGTTGAACCGGATGTACTCAAGGCCCAGACAGGTGCCTCCGAACCGTTCACCCGCGCCACTGCACCGGAAGTGGTTGCCCCATGGACAAGTAACGTCGATGAGGCCATCCTGGCGCGTCCAGGAAAACGCAGTCCCTTCGAGCCTGGGAGCTACGGCCCGCAAGCGCTTTTCGAGCTGGTCCAAGTCAGGCACAACGAGGCCAATATGGCCACGCACCTTTTGCGCCGAGGAACTCGTGGGCAAGTGGAACTGCTGGCGCCCTGCGTTTGCCCACATGTTCTCCAGGCCTACCGTGAGGTACGGGTCCCGGGTCAGGCCCAGCCCCACAATGTAAAACAGCGTCGACAGCTGCTGGTCTGGAATAGTCAGATTGAGATGGTCCAACGAGAGCATGTTCCCGACGTCCTGGGTAGTGCGGTCATAAGTCATAGTCGCCATGACACTTCCCTCCCCTGCTGCCTCGGATGAAACCTATGCGATAGCAATCGCGACGATGCCCAGTATAGGCGCTGACCACGGCTGCAAACACCCAATGGTCTTTCGATTTCCGGCACTTCCCGCTGTGGTGGCGGCGCCCGGCGTGCCCATGGTTATCCTCCAATCCGGAACAAACCCGAAAGAGCCCGCAGCAAACCCGAAAATAACCCGAAAATACCTGCAAAACACCCGCGACAGGCCCGCAATCTACCCGCAACGCGCGAAACAGCGAAATGCTCTCCGAGTGGCCGTGGTCTGGCGCAGGGGCGTTTCGACGCGAAACATCCGCCGAAATTTTTTCTCGGCCGTAGCATGCACCGGCTGGCGAGTAGTAAGCGGTAAGGCATCCGGAATGGTACATATGTTCTATTATACCACAAGATGGCAACTTGCGGCATGGGTGCTTTTTGTGCTCAAGACAGGAGAACCGAAAGACCCTTGCGGACATCCTGGCTGACCTTGACCCCGCCCCCATGGCTGGCAATAATGCTGACAGGCTATGCGTCCCTTTTTACCGTGACCGCGCTTGCTGGGCCTCTCATTCGAAGCCCTTCCACAGGTATGCATGTTTGGCAGCGTTGCCCTTACCGTCCATTCCGCAGAGGACTACATCCCCATCGCTGGCAGGGATGCCATCGAAACGCTGCGGGATCTAGCCCGCCCCCTGGAGGGGGCGCGGATCCTCAACTTGTCCTCTCCGCGGGCCAGCGGAGCCGTTCGCGGCCTTTTACAGAGCAAGATACCATTGCTCGTGGACCTGGGGCTGCAAGCTTACTGGCAGCAGGTACGCGTGCCCGTGGAATGCCTTGAAGTCGACCGACAGCTGCGGCGGGCCCTTTCTGGCTACCCGGCGGACTGGTCGCCTGAACTGGAAGCTAGTTGGTGGGACCTCAACGTCGCCAACGCTCATTTTTTCGACGAGGACTTTGACATTGTCATCGTCCATCACACAGGATCGGTCGGCCTCTATGCGGCAGTCAGGGAGTTGCGGGGCGCCGACCCCGCGGGCGTGTGGATATGGGACTCCCATAGGGACTACCGCGCCGCCCTTCCGGAGGCCTGGGCGCTGATACAGCGGTATGCAGACGACTTCGCGGTCTCCATTTATGACTACGCCCTCTTCATCCGCGAGGACGCTCCTACGCGCAACCGAGTGGTCATCCCGCCGGGAATTGATCCGCTCGGCCCAAAGAGCCGCCGAGTGTCAAGCGATGTTCGCGAAATGGTCCTCGCGCACCGAGGAATCGACTTGAGACATCCGCTGATTGCGCAAATCATCCTCAATATCCGTCAGGACGATCCCGCGCGCATATTTCAGACGTTCGAGCTTGTACGCCGGCACAAGCCAGACGTCCAATTGGTAATCGCCAACTTACTAAGGAACGGACCAGACCTCGCCGAGCAGGTGGAAGAGTTGCGCGCTAGGGGCCGGGAGCTGGGGGGGGTGGTGGTAGTGGCCGAAATGGACCGCGTGGGAAACGTGGAACTGGCGGCGCTCCGTGACCAAGCGGCAGTGCTCATTCACCAGGGATTCCCGCGGGGTATCTCCTTGGAGCTTCTCGAAGAAATGTGGCAAGGCCGCCCAATTGTAAGCGGACGCAGCTCCATGGCTGAGGCGGTGCTGGAAAACAATCAAACAGCGCTGTTGGCAGATACCCCCGAGGAACAGGCAAAAGCTATCCTGTGGCTGTTGGACCATCCCGCAGAAGCCAAGGAACTCGCGCGAAAGGCCCGTGACGTCGTAGCCTCGCGGTACCTGATCAGCCATGAGCTTGCTGCCGAGCTCAGGCTCTTTCAGGACCTCTTGGGTCGGGGCAACACGCAAAAGACCTCCGCGCCAAGGCGGACGAAGCCCTAATGCCCACTACCGTTTCCCTCACCCCCAAGTCCCTCGGGGACTATCGAGCGCACGTTGGCGATGCCGTTCTGGAAGAAATCGCCAGCCTCGCGGCCCCGTTGCGAGGTGCGAGTGTCCTACACCTCAACTCGACAGCCTTCGGCGGAGGCGTCGCAGAGATCCTCAGCAGCATAGTCCCACTGCTTCGTGACCTAGGGATCGACGCTGAGTGGCAAGTCATGGACGCCAACGCGGAATTCTTCAACATCACCAAGCTCATGCACAACGCCATGCAGGGTATGTACGTGCCTTGGACCGCCGTTATGGCACAGACATGGCGAGAGGTTAACCGCGCCAACGCGGAGCTCCTTACTCGGCACTACGATTTCGTCTACATACATGACCCGCAGCCCGCAGGCGTCCTCCACTTCATCCGGCAGCGAGACCCGGCAGCGTTGGGAGCGCGCTGGGTGTGGCGTTGCCATTTGGACACTACCGAAGCCCTTCCAGAGGTCTGGGCGTTTTTGAAGGCCTACGTCCGAGAGTACGACGCTCTTGTCTTCACCATGGAAGATTATGTGAAAGAGCTCATCGACGGCCCGAAAATCAAGATCGTTCCTCCAGCCATCGACCCAACGAGTACCAAGAACTCCGAGATATCAGACGCCGCCGTCCGGCACATTCTCGATCAATACGGCATAGACCCACACCGGCCCTCCATCGCGCAAATCTCAAGGTTCGACCCTTGGAAGGACCCCCTCGGCGTGATCGATGTCTACCGTTTGTTAAAGCGACAGCATCCCAACCTTCAGCTGCTCATGGTCGCTGCCATGGCAAATGACGACCCTGAGGCCTGGTCGTTTTATGAACGGATCGTCCGGAAGGCGGGTGAGGACTTCGACATTCATATCCTGACCAACCTCAATGGTGTTGGGAACTTGGAAGTAAACGCCTTCCAGCGCGCTCCTGAAGTCGTCATGCAGAAGTCCATACGAGAGGGATTCGGCCTGGTCGTTTCCGAAGCGCTGTGGAAGGGGAAGGCTTTCGTAGGAAGCAATGCGGGCGGTATTCCGCTACAGTTGGACTATGGGCGCTCGGGACGGATTGCCGCCACTACCCAAGAGTTCGCCGAAGCAGTGGGTAAGTTGTTGGACGATCCAGTGGCGCGTCAGACCCTCGGCCAGGCCGGTAAAGAACACGTACGAAAGAATTTCCTCACAACGAGGCTCCTCTCGGACCATCTACGTCTGATGAGCTTCTTAGCAGAAGATGGCGGGGAGAAGAAGACCCCGCCCAGACACAGGTTCCCTGCTTCCGCGCGCACAGGAACAAGACATGGCACCTAAACTAAAAGCCGGAGCCTTATACGCCGGCATAGACCTAGGCGGCACCAAGATACTGGCGATAATCGCGTCCGCAAAAGGCGAGTGTATGGGCACGGCATCCGCCCCAACGCCTGCCCAGTCCCCACCGGATAACGTGATAGGCGCCCTGGCTAAGGCCGTGCGCGACGCTGCCAAGGCCGCCGGAACTACCGTGGAGGACCTCCAGGCCGCTGGGGTGGCGGCCGCAGGAGCCATCGATGGAGAGCGGGGGCTCATTGTCCACTCGCCCCATCTCCCTAGCTTCAAGGACACGCCAGTCGTCAAAATGCTCCAAAGCGTGCTTGGCCTGCCTGTGGTTATTGGCAATGACGCGAACCTGGCTGCGCTGGGAGAGCACCAATTCGGCGCCGGCAAAGGCGTCTCTGATCTGCTCTATATCACCATCAGCACCGGAATAGGTGGCGGCATCATCGCCGGTAACAAGTTGTTCTTGGGTGCGGGAGGCTATGCGGGCGAAGTCGGACATATCACGGTAGATGCTCATGGCCCCTATGGTAAGAGCACCACGCCTGGCGCCTGGGAATCGTTGAGCTCCGGCTCTGCTCTCGCCCGCATCGTCACGGAACGGGTGCGTGCTGGTGCCTCGGGTCCCTTGGCGGACGTCATCAACAAAGGAGGAGAGGTGTCCGCCGTCGACGTATTCACCGCTTACCATGCAGGCGATGCCCTGGCACGCGCCGTCGTTCACGAGGGGATCGAATACTCTGGGACCGCGCTGGCCAGCCTGGTCAACGTGCTCAACCCCGCCATGATCATCATTGGAGGAGGACTGGCCAACGAGTGGAACGCCTACATTGCTCCCGCCGTGGAGATCATGCGGAAGCAATCCTTCGCTGATATCGGTGCGAAGGTACCGGTTGTGCCTCCCGCACTCGGCGTCAATTCCGGAGCCCTTGGGGCAGCCGCGCTCGCTATGGAAGCCGGAGCCGTCAACGGATATGAACGCTCCAGACCCCTTTGATATACTGCATGCCGCTCGCGCCCGGCACCGGCCGCGGGCTGGAGGTATTCGTGCCCGCTTTTGGCATTATTGGCGCCCAATGGGGCGATGAAGGCAAGGGGAAGGTGGTCGATTTTCTCGCGGAGCAAGCGGACATGGTTGTCCGCTTCTCCGGGGGGAATAACGCCGGACATACCGTAATCAACAAGCTAGGGGAGTTCGCGCTTCACCTCGTTCCATCCGGCATCTTCTGGCCCCATGTACAGGCTGTCATCGGGCCCGGTGTCGTCGTCGATCCCAAGACCCTCTTGCAGGAGTTGGAGGACCTAGACAACCGCGGCGTGGACACGAGCCGCCTGCTTATCAGTGACCATGCCCACGTGGTGATGCCCTACCACGTCATGCTAGACCAACTGGAGGAGGCGGCGCGGGGGACCAAGGCCATCGGCACCACCGGCCGCGGCATAGGCCCGGCATACGTGGACAAGACGGCTCGGATCGGCATTCGTATCGGGGACCTGCTGGACGAATCGTACTTGCGGAGCCGCTTGGAGCCCGTGGTGCGGCAGAAGAACGTCCTACTGACCAACGTGTATGGGGCCGATCCTGTGGACTATGAGACGCTTGTCGCGGAGTGCCTGGAATATGGAACCCGCCTCAAGCCCTACATCACGGCGGTCGAGCTCCGCATCAGCGAGGCTCTCGCCAAAGGCGCTCACGTCGTCTTGGAAGGGGCCCAAGGCGCGATGCTAGACTTGGACCACGGTACATACCCGTACGTGACGTCGTCGTCCGTGTCTATTGGAGGAGCATGCACCGGCCTAGGAGTTCCGCCACGGGAAATCCAGGGCATCATCGGCGTGTTCAAGGCGTATTCCACCCGCGTGGGCAGCGGGCCTATGATTACGGAGCTGAATGATGCAGTAGGCGATGCCATCCGAGAGCGGGCCTGGGAATACGGCACAACGACCGGTCGGCCACGCCGCGTCGGATGGTTTGACGCTGTGGCGGCGCGCTATAG
>JBJKQC010000240.1:0-3958 GCA_046705745.1 Dehalococcoidia bacterium | reverse complement strand
CTTGCACCACCCCTTCAGCCGGCTGAAGCACCCGAATGGCCGGATCGTGGCCGTCCACATATGCCTGGGCCCCAGTAAGAAAAGCGACAACGCCCTGTCCCCCTGCATCGACAACACCGGCTTCCTTGAGCACCGGCAACTGCTCCGGTGTGTAGGCCAGGGCCTTCTTTGCGGCCTCCAAAGCGCGAGCCAGCACCTCGGCGAAGGGACCGTCCATATCCTTCACCGCCTCAGCAGCGGAGCGCATGACGCTCAGCATCGTGCCTTCCACTGGTTTCCCCACAGCCCCATATCCGGCCTCCGCAGCGACGGCAAGAGAGCGCCGGAGGTCTACTCCCTCGCAAACAGTGCAAGTACTTAGCCCGCTGGATAGTCCTTTCATGAACTGGGAGAAAATGACGCCACTGTTTCCCCGGGCGCCTAAAAGTGCTCCTCTTGCCACGGCCCGGCTGACTTCCGCAACGCCCGCGCCACGCGGAGGCAGATCAGGGGAGTCGAGGGCCGACTTCAGCGTGAGCAGCATGTTGATTCCGGTGTCGCCGTCAGGCACCGGAAAGACGTTCAGGGCGTTGATTGCGTCAACATTGACCTCCAGGCAACGTGTGCCTGCTGCCATGATCTCGCGGAACTGGTCACCCGTGATGCGATTGCGCTTGTTCATATCGTCCATAGGCTGGCGGCCTTGTCCAAGACCATGGTAACATTACGACTTGGCCCGGAACGCGGCGCATTCTACGGATGGCCGTTACCTATAACAAGAACTTAACGTAGCGGCAAAGAAGGTAGGTAAGCGATGGCAATGTGCGCTTTGTGCGGCGCTCGACGAAGGGCTGGCAAGAATGTCAGCCACTCCAACCGCCACACCAACCGGTGGTTTCTTCCCAACGTGCAGCGCGCCACCCTCACCATCAAGGGCAAGCGCCAGCGGCTCAACGTTTGCACGCGGTGCCTGCGCTCGGCGCAGAACAAGTGGTCAATGGTCTAGGAGCAGCCGAGCGAGATAAACAGAAAGGCCTTCCGGATGGAGGGCCTTTTTTTGTTTGGTATGGCTATGCCCGGTATGGCCGGGGGGCCGCATCGAAACAAGTATTGGCCATAACTTGCTTGCCCCCCGCCACTCGTCGGCCCCCGAGTCCCACCTCCAACTATGACCATCGCCCTAAGCTCATCCCTATCCGGGGGGCGTCTTTAACGGATTTCTACCCTTTCTTTATCAAGTGGCGCCACATTACTACCAAGCTTTTTACAGGCGACCGCTACGTTGGGTACATGTTACGAACATTCGCTGGGTCTTCGGGTCCTTTCGGACACTTTGGCTGCGACTTTTGGCCGGTATGAGAACCGCCAAAGGCTATTAGTGTTTTTACGGATGCCCGGAGACCACCAGCGCAATCTCCCAGTCGGGCATACGTCCAAGGGACAGGCAGCTTCTCTTATTCCTTCCGTGGACCATTACGATGCAGATACCCACAGGGAAGACAACTTACGGAGAAATGGCGGAAGACAAGCCGCGATCCAACCGTCTTCTGGATGCATGGCCGGCCTCAGGACCGGGTGGAGACCTTCTGGACGCTTTGCACCGAGAAACGAAAGGCCAACTAACGGCAACCCTGGAGTTAACGGCGCCCCGGCTCGATGACTGGGCCAAACGCTATCCGGAGATTAACCGCTCGCGCATACTGCCCTTGGTCATGTCCGTCGCAGCCGCGACCCCCTTCTGCGATGCGCGAGCCGTGGAGTCCACCGCTCGCATGAGCCTCTGGGTGTTCACGCTTGACGACCTCTTCGACGAGCGACGTTGCCCTGACGGCGAGCTCTTCGAGCGGGCCAAGCGCTATCAAGTCATTGCCATAAGCCGCTCGGCTTGGCCCGCAGGCATCGACTCTCTCGGGACAGCCCTGGCCGAAGTCAAAGAGGACCTCGCTTCGTATGAGTTGTTCCCGAGCCTTGAGGAGCAGTGGGCGGTAGCTGTCTGCCAGACCATCCAGGCAATGATGGTCGAGCATCGTTGGAGCGGGGCATTCCGTTTGCTAGGGGCCGAAGCCCTGCCTTCATACGAGGAATATGTGGAGAACGGGTTGTACAGCATCGGCGGACCGCCGCACGTCTGGTCCGCGCTAATTACCATCGGCGACCCAGACACTCCCAACGCGCTCGGTGTACTCCGCCGGATGGAACGCCTGGCCTCCACATGCATTCGTCTTGCGAACGACCTCCGGAGCGAAGCCAAAGAGGCGCTCGAAGGGAAGGTCAATGCATTCACCATCTTGAAGACTCTTTACGGAAAGGATGGGGCTTCCGCTACAGAGGCCGCGGAGCTTGCACATGCGCGTGTCCGTTCAGAGATCGCAAAGGGTCTAGCCGACCTGCGAGAGTTGGAGGGAAAGGCCGTGACCCGAACAGGCCTCCCAGAGAAAGCGATAGCGGGCATCGCACGCTTTGTCTGCGATTTCTATGCAGAGCACGACTACCACACGTTTCTCCACCCGTCCCACGAGGAACGCGTGTCATGGTAATCGAACGGCTCGAAGCGGCGGCCCATGTGGGTGCGGCCTTGGACCATGCACCGGCGGTCCTTGAGACCCAGGACTACGGCCTAAGCCAAGTATTGAAGAGTCCAAGGCACAGTCCGGGGATTGCTGCCACCGCATATGACACGGCTTGGCTCGCCTCCGTCCCATCGGTCCATGACCCGCGCAAGCCACGGTTTCCACTGGCGCAGATATGGCTGAGGAGCCAGCAGAGAAGCGATGGCAGCTGGGGCGGGATGGTGCGTTACGAGCATGACCGCATTCTGACGACCCTTGCTGTGCTGCCGGTTTTCGCCGCATTCCCGCAGAGCCCACAAGACCTGAAGCGGGTTGAAAGAGGCACGCGCTACCTGTGGCAACACGAATCGCTGCTGGCATCGGAACCCACGGAACTGGTGGCATTTGAGCTGCTGCTGCCCACGCTGGTGAAGCGGGCGAACGACTACGGTATTGCTTTGCCGCCCCACCTGGACATCTACAGGAGGCAGCGTGAGGAAAAGCTGAAGCTCATCCCTCCTGCCGCTCTCTATTCAGAGAAGACGACGGTTGTCCATTCCTTGGAGTTCCTGGGCGACTCCGTCGACGTCTCAAGCCTCCGTTCGGCGCAATCCACCAATGGGTCGATTGGGAACTCCCCAGCGGCAACGGCCAATTTCCTCTCCTTGACCGGCGATTCGGGGGCGGAAGCGTACCTCGTGGAAGCGGCCGCGCGGCACGGGCATGAAGCGGTGCCCGTCCTCTACCCTTGCGAAAGCTTCGAGTTGACTTGGGCCGCGTACCAGTTGCATTTGGCCGGCATTCCCGCGTCATCCTTGCTGACGCCGGCACAGGTCAAGCACTTCCGTACCGCCATCGCGGAGGGCGGCGTTTCACTCTCTCCAAGCTTTCCCGTTCCCGATGCCGACGAGACCTCGGTGGTCTTGACCCTTCTCCGCGCCCTAGGTGAGTCAGTGGACCCGACGGTTCTGGACACGTTTCTCACCCCCAACGGCCACTTTGCGAGTTTCCCTTTCGAGAGGCATTCATCGGCCGGGGTAAACGTCCACGTCCTCCATGCGCTGCTGCGCGTGCCAGGCTACCCGTCGGCTCGACGGCGTGCCCTCCAGATCATCGAATACCTTGCCGATATGCAGCACAACGGTCTGTACTGGCATGACAAGTGGCACATATCTCCCTACTACGCGACCTCCCACGCACTGGCCGTGTTCGCCGAGCTGCCCGAGGACCTCGCGCGCCGCATACGGGAACATGGGGAACGCGCTCGCCAATGGATCAGGCACACGCAGAATGACGACGGCTCGTGGGGGTTCTACGGCCAGCCGACTCTAGAGGAGACGGCCTACGGGGTGCTCGGGCTGGCTGCGGACCGGGACCTGTCGGAAGCCGATATGAAGAGATGCGCAGCCGGCATACGGAATATGCAAACG
>JBJKQC010000239.1:0-3009 GCA_046705745.1 Dehalococcoidia bacterium | reverse complement strand
TCCTCGATGTTGATCCCCACGGTCTTGTTTTCCTCGGGGCGCCCTCGCGTCCGGGCTACCATCCCCTGGTGTCCCAGATCGTTGCCGTAGGTGCGATTGTTGTACATCACGGTCAGCATAGGGATGCGGTGGTGGACTGCGGTCCAGATGGCGGCAGGCGTGAACAGGAAGTCGCCATCCGATTGGATGTTGATGGTAACGCGGCCCTGGTCACGGTTAGCCAGCGCGACGCCGACAGCATGGCCAAACCCCTTGCCGAGGCCGCCGCCCGCGCGGCTGTCCATGTTCTGGTAGGGAGCGGTAAAGTCCCAGAGCCGCCGCATCCAGCCCCGCAGGTCGCCGTTGCCAACCACCCAGTCCACGTCCTTCACCACTTCCCACAGTGTCTGTGCGACAAAGGAGAGCGCCAGTGGGGAGTCGCCGGAGGCGCGGTGGGCAGCTTCTTGGGACTCCTTGAGTCCCGCCGCGTGCAGGGCCTCAATCCGGCCATGGCGCTCGGTCAGGACAGGCCCCAGGCCAGGGGTGTCGTCGAAGCGGCGTTCCACGAGCTCCGCCAGTGCAGGAAGAGCGAGCGCGGTGTCGGCGGCAATGGCAAGGCTAGATGGATAAAGTCTCCCATGGACATCCGCCCAGCTCTTCACCGTCTGCTGGCGCAGGGATACGTCTATCAGCTTGGCGTCCGGCGGAATAACGGGCGCGTTCTTGCGGGTCTGAAAGTCCAGCTTGGAAAGCGACTGCTCCAAGTCGTAGACGTCCAGCGCAAGGACAACATCCGCCTCGCGCAAGAGGGCGTCGGCAGCACTGTTCGCGTAAAGCGGGTGGCGCGTGGGAAAGTTGAACAGGTCGTCTATCTCGACCACCGGCAGGGACAATGTCTCGGCCAGACGGAGCAGCCCTCCAACGGCGGCCTCGGACCGACCCAGATAGTCGGCAAGTACCACGGGCCTCTTGGCGTTGATCAAGAGGTCGGCGGCCTGCTCCAGCGCCGCGGGGTCAGCCTGGAACCGCGTAGGCCGTGGATAGCGGGACAGGTCCGGCAACTCGAAGGGCGCGGCGAGCTTGTCCTCCTGCACGGCCGCGTCGAAGCAGATGTAGACGGGACCCTGGGGCTCACTGGTCACCAGGTGGTGCGCACGGATGAGTGATTCCACAGACGCCGCGACGCTGCCGGGCTGGTCGTCCCACTTCACGAAGTGGCGCACGGCCTCGCCCTGGACGTTGGATGTGTGTATCCAATCGATCCAAGCGCGGCGTCGGGCCGCGTCCACCGGGCCCGTGGCGCCGAGAACAAGGACGCCGGCGCGGTCCGTCCAGGCGTTGAACATGGCCATGGACGCGTGCAGCAGGCCAACGATGTTGTGCACGAAGGCCGCCATGGGTTTGCCGGCCGCCTTGCCGTAGCCGTGGGCAATGGCCACGGCAATCTCCTCATGGTTGCAGAGGATGAGCTCCGGAGCTTGGTTCCCGGCATGGTTGACGATGGAGTCGTGGATGCCTCGGAATGTGGCGCCAGGGTTCAGCGCCACATACTCATACCCGAGGTCCCGGAGCATGTCTACAATGACGTCCGATCCATAGCTCCCTTTGCTGACCCGCGTCCCCTTGTCTGCTGTCGTTGCCACTTGGGCCTCCTCGTACTCTTTGACCGCAAGCGTGCGCTTGCGGTCCCGCTCTTCAATCGGACTCCCTCTGTCTCTGTCAGACGAGATATGGACGGCTGTGCAGCGTCAAATCACTGCTCTGCCCTCGAAACGCTCTCGCCAGCGGGGCAGCACGTCGGGGTTGAACACGTGCTCCGGGATTTCGCCGCGCAGAGCGCGCAGAACGTCCTGGGTCGCCCACACAATGCCCGGCCCCAGACCGGCGCCGTGGTGTCCTGCCGCCATGTGGGGCGTGAGCAGCACGCGGTCGTCCATGTCCAAGAGCGGGTTGTCCGGCGACACCGGCTCCTTCTCCAGCACGTCCAGGACGGCCCCGCCGATGCCCTGGGCCTTGAGCGCCTCTACCAATGCCGGCTCATCTATGACAGGCCCCCGAGAATTGTTGATGAGAACAGCGGACGGCTTCATGAGCCCCAGCTCTCGCGCGCCAATCATGTGGTAGGTCTCGTCCGTCAAGACCACGTGCAAGCTCACGACGTCCGACTCGCGCAACAGCGTATCCAGGTCGACCCGCTCCACACCAAGCTCCGCGAAACGCTCGTCGGGGACGTAGGGATCGTAGGCGATGATGCGCAGGTCCCAAGGCCGCATCAGCTTGGAGAAGCGGGTGCCGATGCGGCCGAGGCCGACGATGCCGATGGTAATCCCCTCGTAGCCATCCTCGCGGCGGCCGAGGTAGGTCCCCAGCAGGCCCTCGTCGCGCCACCCCTTGCGCGCCTTGACGTACGCGTCCCGCTGACGCACTTTCTTGAGCATGGCCAGCATGACCGTGACGGTGCTCTCCGCAACGCCGCCCCAGTTGGCTTCCGTCGGAGCATGGGTGACCAGAATACCCAGCTCAGTGGCAGAACGGACATCGACCTCATCCACGCCGACCGTGTACTTGGCCACGATGCGCAGGTTCTCAGACGCCATGAGCACCTTGCGAGAGATTTTGGCGCCCTTGATGCTGGTCCCCAAGAGGGCGTCCGCATGGGCAGCCATCTCTATCAACCGGTCTTCCGAGTCGCCCGTGGGATCAGCGTAGCTGGCCTTGCCGATAACCAGGTCGCAGCCGGCGGCCCGCAGCTCCTCATGGCTGGCGGTATCGGCGGCGGCGAAAATGAAGACTTTGGCCTTTGACATGGGGAACTCCTTAAAGGGGGTAGGAGACGGCGAGCGCCGCAATGATGCCTCGTCAAGCAGGCGGGCGCAAGCCGTGGGCCGGTAGGGTGGTCAGCAGTGAGGGGTAAGCGGTAAGCGGTAAGCAGTGAGCGGTGAGCAGTGGGCCGCATGGGACGCGAGGCGGCGGACTGCCGGAGGTGCTGATGGTGCTTGGGCTTGGGGCTAGCGGACTTGGGACGCATGG
>JBJKQC010000238.1:0-3947 GCA_046705745.1 Dehalococcoidia bacterium | reverse complement strand
GTGTTGCCCAGGTCGCGCAGGCGTTGCAGCGTGCCGATGAGCCGGGCGTTGTCCACGGCGTGCAGGCCCACGGACGGCTCGTCGCAGACGTACAGCACGCCCATGAGCCCGGAGCCAATCTGGGTAGCCAGCCGAATGCGCTGGGCCTCGCCGCCGCTGAGCGTGCCGGCCGTCCGCGACAGCGTGAGGTAGTCCAGGCCGATGTCCAGCAGGAACTTCAGCCGCGAGTCAATCTCCTTCAGTATCTGGTTGGCGATGGTCATCTCGCGGATGGACAGCGTCTCGGCGTCGCGGTGCTGAGGCCATCGCGGCGCCGGCGGCTGCAGGACGGCGTAGGTGTCGCCCGTGCCGGCGTGGACGCCGTTGGTGGAAGCAGCGCCGTTGCCGGCGGCGTCCACGTTGATCTGCGCAACCCGCGAGCCCAGCGAGTGCACCCATTGGGATGCCTCCGCCACGCTCAGGTCCGTCACCTGGATGATGTTGCGGTCGGCGATGGTCACCGCCAGCGCCTCGGGCCGCAGGCGCGCGCCGCCGCAGGCCTCGCACGGCAGCGCGGTCATGTACCGCTCGATCTCCGTACGCATGTAGTCGGACGTGGTGTCCTTGTACCGTCGCTCCAGGTTGGGGATGACGCCCTCGAAGGCCGACTCCCACTCGAACACGCGCCCGTGGTGGGTGCGGTGCCGCACGCTCACCTTGCCGCCCCCGTCGATGCCGTACAGCACGATGCGCTTGGCCTCATCCGGCAACTTCTTCCAGGGCGTGTCCGCCGAGAAGCCGTTGGCCTGCGCCACGCCCCGCAGCACGCTGTAGTACCACGAGCTCGCGGTGCCCGCGCGAGCCCACGGCTGCACCGCGCCCTGGGACAGCGATAGGTCCGGGTCCGGCACCACCAGCTCCGGGTCCACGACCAGGCGCACGCCGAGACCGGAGCAGACCTGGCACGCGCCGTGGGGGCTGTTGAAGCTGAACGTGCGCGGCTCAATTTCCGAGAAGCTGATGCCGCAATAGGGACACGCGAAGTGCTCGGAGAACACCCGCTCCTCACCCGTGTCGGCGTTCACCGTGAGCATACGACCCTCGCCGAACCGCAGGGATGTCTCGATGGAGTCAACCACGCGGCTGCGCTCGGTCTCGTCGTCCAGCACCAGCCGGTCCACCACGATTTCGATGGTGTGCCACTGCTGCTTGTTGAGCTCGATCTCTTCGTCCAGGCTCCGCACCTCGCCGTTGACCCGCACCCGGACGAAGCCGGCCTTCCGCGCGTCCTCGAACACCTCCTTGTGCTCGCCCTTCTTGTGCACGACGCGGGGCGCAAGGAGCATCAGCCGGACGCCCTTCTGCTCCAGCACCGCCTCCGCGATCTGCTGGACCGTTTGCCGCTCCACAGGCCGGCCGCAGTTGTAGCAGTGGGGGCGGCCAACGCGGGCGAACAGCAGGCGCAGGTAGTCGTAGATCTCGGTGACGGTGCCCACGGTGGAGCGCGGGTTGTTGGAGACGCCCTTCTGGTCTATGGAGATGGCCGGCGAGAGGCCGTCTATGTAGTCCACGTCCGGCTTGTCCATGCGGCCGAGGAACTGGCGGGCGTAAGCGGACAGCGACTCGACGTAGCGGCGTTGGCCCTCCGCGTAGATGGTGTCGAAGGCGAGCGTCGACTTCCCCGAGCCCGACGGGCCCGTGATGACCACGAGCTTGTCGCGGGGGATGGTCACGTCGACGTTCTTGAGGTTATGCTCGCGCGCGCCTTTGACGACGATGCTTTCGAGGGCCATGGAATTCTCTGAGAGAACAGCGAGGGTCGGTATACGTTCTCATGGTAGCACCCTCGCCCACACGGCAGGGCATCTATCATCCCTACCTCGCTGCTTACAGCGTACTGCCTGTCGCTCGCTCACACTGCTACGATCCCGCCGAGGGTCTTCCGTCCGGACCCCACTGGGCCTGGGGCCGGTAAGGCTCGGCGCGGGTCTCGTTAGGTGCCTTCACGAACACGCGCCCGTCCCTGATCTCCGTCTCGTACGCCACAGTGTCGAAGGTGTACTTGTCCAAACACTCGCCCGTCTTCATGTCGAAAACAGCGCTGTGCAGCGGGCAAATGACCTCTCCGTTCTCAATAAGGCCATATGACAGAAGCGCCCCCTCGTGAGGGCAATAGTTCTCCAGCGCACCGACCTCTTGGCCGTCCCAGAACACGGCGATCTCATGTCGCCCTTGCTTGGAGTGGATGAACTCGAAGGCCATCGCCCCCTTCTCCTTCAATTCCTCCAAACTGCAGAGGTCGAACTCAGCAGCAGAATCGTCGGTCATACGGCCTACCTCACCGTCGATAGAATGCCTCTGGCCGTCACGGGCAGAGCCAGCATCCGGCTCATAGCGGCGAGCAAGGGCGGCATGCCAGTGCAAGCCAGGCACAGGCACCTAACCTTGCCACAAGCAGCCCGGAGTCCTGCCCTTGATGAAGCTGTGCCCTACTGCAACTCTAGAAGCGGCGTGCCGGCATTGACGTTTTGGTCTTTCTTGACCTTGAGACTCTTGACCGTCCCGCCCTGCGCCATGCGGACGCTCTGCTCCATCTTCATGCTTTCCAGGACGCAGATTTCGTCGCCGGGCTCCAATGTCTGCCCTTTTGTCACGGCGACGAATACCACCTTGCCCGGCAGCGGGCATCTGATGACACGGTCGTCTCCCTGCGTGATGCCGCGCAGGCCAGGCTGCTCCGCCTTGCGTTGCTGGCGCGCACGCGCCATAGGTGGGACACCTGCGTCCGCCGAGCCCAGCTCCACCTCGTATGACTCCCCGTCGACGATAACTTCGACTGGGCTCTGGTAAATGTCGCCAACCTCGATGGAGTGCCACTCGCCGTTTACGCGTACGCGGAGCCGTTTCATATCTGCGGTGCCTCGGAGATCATGAGCTATACCACGCCATTACTGAGCCGGTTTAACAGCGTCATCCGGCGTCCGTGCATCTTCCACTTACTGGGCTGCGTTCGGGCGTCCTGATCCTGGCGGAGCGCGAGGGCAAGGCCGATGGCCGCAACCATCTCCTTGCCCCCCCGGCCAGGCTCGCTGAGCATGCGCTCCAGGAATGCTGTGTCGTAGGTTGCTTCGACGAACCGCGGGTGGGCAAGCACTCGTTGGACCAGGGGAATGTTCGTCACGACGCCTTCTATGGCGTAATCGCGCAGCGCCCGCTGCATGCCGGCGATGGCCGTCGCACGGTCGCCTCCGCGTACAATGAGCTTCGCCATCATCGATTCGTAGTGCGGCTGTACTTCGTACCCGACATAGAGCGCGCCGTCGATGCGGATATGCTCACCTTGCGGCTCGACGATGGACAGGACTTTGCCGGCTGTTGGGAGCAACAGGTTGGGGTCTTCCGGGTAGATGCGTGCCTCGATGGCCGCGCCCGTGGCCGTGACATCCTCTTGACGCAACGAGAGCTCCTCGCCCGCCGCCGACCGGAACTGTAGCTCCACGAGGTCGAGTCCTGTCACCATCTCCGTGATGGGGTGCTCCACCTGAAGCCGCGTGTTCATCTCCAGGAAATAAAAGTGCTTGCCATCGCCGTCGAGCAGGAACTCCATAGTCCCGGCGTTGCTGTAGCCGATGCTCTTGGCCAGCCGCACAGCCGCACCTGTTAGCACTTCGCGCACCTCGGGCGTGAGCTTGGCGCAGGGTGTTTCCTCCACCACCTTCTGGTTGCGCCGTTGGACGGAGCAATCGCGCTCGAACAGGTGGATGGCGTTGCCGTGTTTGTCGCCCAGCACCTGCACTTCGACGTGGGAGGCGTGCTCGACGCGTCGCTCGATATACACGCGGCTGCTTCCGAAGGCGCCCTGTGCCTGGGCTCGGGCCCGCTCCAGCGCCTGCCGCAGCTCGCCACGCTCGCGGACGATGCGGATGCCCATGCCGCCGCCGCCGTCCGCTGCCTTGATCATCAAGGGG
>JBJKQC010000237.1:0-4477 GCA_046705745.1 Dehalococcoidia bacterium | reverse complement strand
GAGTCCCTCGGCCAGCTGGAAAGCTGTCCCGCTCTGGAGCGCCTTGCGCATGGCGGATGGCTGCGAGAAGGCGATGAGCGGCGAGACGACCAACAGGGCTATGCCGGCGCCGCGCAATGGACTGACGTGCTCGTGCAGCAGGAAAGCGCCCAGCAGCACGCTGAAGAGCACGTTCAGCATGCGCACCGGCGCCGTGAGGTTGGCGCCGACGGCTTTGATGGCGCGAAAGTTGGAGTAGCGGCCGCCCAGAAAGTTCATGACGCCAGTCAGGGCCAGTACGACGTAGGAGACGGGATGCAGCTCCCCGGCCCGCGCCCACTGGCCTGCTGCCAATGCGATGAGGGCAAAGATGGGGGCTGCCGTAGTGATGGAGACAATGATGAGCGTATAGGGTGCGGTGCGCAGCGTTGCCCGGCGGACGATGGCCGTATTGAAGCCAAATCCGCCGGCGGCGACGATGGCCAGCACGGCGCCGATCACTTGCTCATCATGGTTACCTCAGGGACGGACAATCGGCGGGGCTTACTCCGCCTCGCCCTGGACCTGCGCCTGCGTGCGGACAGGGAGGCCAAAGATCCGGATGAAGCCCACCGAGGCCTGATGGTCGAAGGTGTCGCTCTCGTCGTAGGTCGCCAGATCATGGCGATAGAGTGACTCCGCACTCTTCCGGCCTACGACCGTGCTGGCGCCCTTGAACAACTTCAGCCGCACCGTGCCAGACACGTGCTTCTGCGTGCTTTTCACATAGGCGTCCAGGTCGTGCCGATGCGCCGAGAACCAGAGGCCGTTGTACACCATGTCGGCGTACTCCAGGGCCATGCGCTCCTTGAACCGCGACTGCTCCTTGGTCAGGCACAATTGCTCCAGCGCTCGGTGAGCCTGGTGGAGCACCACGGCGGCGGGGGCTTCATAGAGCTCGCGCGACTTAATCCCCACCAGCCGGTTCTCCACGTGGTCGATGCGCCCCACGCCATTGCTACCCGCAATGTCGTTGAGCAGCTCGACCAGTGCGGCACCGCGCAGCTTCTCGCCGTCGAGGGCCGTGGGCACGCCTTGCTCGAAGTCGATCTCCACATAACGTGGCTGGTCAGGGGCTTTCCGGGCCGAGACGGTCCAGGCATAGGCCTCCTCGGGAGGCTCTCGCCACGGGTCTTCCAGGTCCCCGGCCTCGATGCTGCGGCCCCAAAGGTTCTCATCAACGGAGTAGGAGCTGCGCTTGTTCAGGTCAAGTGGAATATTGCGTTCCTTGGCGTAGGCGATCTCTTGGTCGCGGCTCATGCCCCACTCACGCGCTGGCGCCACCACCTTGAGGTGCGGGGCCAGCGCAGCGGCGCTTACGTCGAACCGTACTTGGTCGTTGCCCTTGCCGGTGCAACCGTGGGCGATGGCGAAGGCCTGCTCCTCCAGCGCGATGCGCACGAGGTGTTTGGCGATGAGCGGCCGGCCCAGGGCCGTAGCCAGGGGGTAAATGCCCTCATATAGGGCGCCTGCCTGCAGTGCGGGCCAGACGTAGTCTTGGATGAAATCGTCGCGGGCGTCGTAGACATCGGCACGCACGGCGCCTATCGTGAGGGCGCGTCGCCGCGCCGCCTCCAGGTCTACCTTGCCGCCCAGGTCCATGGTGAGCGTGGCGACTTCGGCCTTGTAACACTCTTGGAGCCAGCGGATGGCGACGGACGTGTCCAGTCCCCCGCTGTATGCGAGGACAATCTTCTCCGGCATAGTGCTCGGGTCCTTTCCAGGAAATCGGGTGCCAGGCGCGAACGCAGCCACCGACCGGCTAAACTTCAGCCGATGGCGGCGAGTCCACGCTCCAGCGTCGCCATCGCCTCATCCACGTCGGCTTCCGTGATGATCAGCGGAGGCATAAAGCGGACGGTGTCGGGCCGAACGGGGTTGAGGAGGAGCCCTTCCTGATTGCAGGCAGCGACGAGTTTCGGCGCAATGGTATCATTGAACTGCATCGCGAGCAAAAGCCCGACGCCGCGCACCTCCACGACCTGGCCACGGTGTCGCTCTTTGAAACGTTCCAGGGCGCCTCTAAAGTACTCGCCCATGCGCTTGGCGTGTCCGGGAATGTCGTGCTCGACCATGTAACGCAAGGTAGTGTTGGCGGCGGCGGTGGCCAGCGGGTTGCCACCAAAGGTACTCCCGTGGTCCCCCGGCTCCAGCACGTCGGCCCGCACCTTGGCGAGAAATGCCCCGATGGGCACCCCGTTGCCTAGGCCCTTGGCCAGCGTCATCACGTCTGGCTCTACGTCGAACGCTTGGTAGCCCCACAGCTCGCCTAGGCGTCCCATGCCGGTCTGGACCTCATCGAAGATGAGTAGCAGGTTGTTGGCGTCGCACCATTCACGGAGGCCCTTCAGGTACCCTTCGGTCGGCACGTTGACGCCGCCCTCGCCTTGCACCGGCTCCACCATGATGGCGCATGTCTTGTCCGTAGTGGCTGCCTTCACCGCCGCCAAGTCATCGTAGTCGACGTGCTTGAAGCCCGGCAGTAGCGGCTTCCAGCGTTCTTGATAGTGTGGCTGACCGGTGGCCGCCACCATGCCCAGGGTGCGACCGTGGAAGGAATTGAAAGCAGTGATGACCTCGTACGCTCCGTCGCGGTGCAAGCGGCCGTATTTCCGGGCCAATTTCACGGCACCGTCGTTAGCCTCGGCGCCGCTGTTGGCGAAGAAGACTTTGGCCATGCAGCTATGCTCGACGAGTGCTTCGGCCAATTGGAGCTGCGGGATGCTGTAGAACTGGTTGGAGGTCTGGACCAGCTTGGCGGCCTGCTCCTGGATTGCCTTGGTGACGGCTGGATGGGCATGACCGAGGTTATCGACGGCCCAGCCCGCCACGAAGTCTAAGTATTCCTTGCCGTCGGTGTCCCAAACTCGAGCGCCCTGGCCCCGCTCGATAACCACCGGCTGGCGGTTCACCAAGTGCATGTAGTACTTGGATTCCAACTCTTTCCAGTCCGTCATTACTGTCCTGCTCCGGCGAGCTGTTGCAGCTCCTGCAGTATTTTGGTGATCTGCTGCGTATTCCCGCTGAGGGATTCTAACGCCTTTTGCAGCTGGTCGAGCAGGGAGCGCAGCTCGGCCGGCGGAATCCCCTGGCTTGGCTGACCGGGGCCGGCGGTGGACTGTCCCTCCGCGGCCAGCAGTGCCTGCACGGCAG
Organism: Dehalococcoidia bacterium; assembly: GCA_046705745.1. Taxonomy (GTDB): domain Bacteria; phylum Chloroflexota; class Dehalococcoidia; order Lucifugimonadales; family Australimonadaceae; genus JBJKQC01. Next base: position 1,306 of record JBJKQC010000237.1, on the reverse strand, counting down.
ACCCGAGGTCCGGCTCCATGACGACGTTGTTCTGCGTGGCCAGTACCACGCGCTCAAGCTCTGGGAAGGCTAGGGAGGACGATTGCAGGTATATGGGTTCAGCGTACAGCAGCGATTGTCCAATGGGGATGACCAACAGATTCCCTCTGATCACCGTGGAGCCCGACTGGTTCCACAACGTGAACTGCTGGGCGATGGACGGGTCGTTATTGATGCGGGCTTCGACCTGCTGAGGTCCGATGAACGTGCGGTTTTGGGGGAACTCGTACACTACCAGCTGGCCGTAGTGGCTGCCGTCGGATCTGGCCGCCATCCACGCAGTCAAATTCTGCCGGTCCCGCGGTGTGAACGGAAGGACCTCCACGAACTCTTGGCTGGTCCCCCCCGGCAGCTTCATGATGGCGTAGTACGGGGCCACGGCCTGCTGGTTGGCAGTCGTCCCGTTGACGACTGCTTCTTGTGCGACCGCCCATTCATCTTCCTTGAAAAAGAACTCGTTCGGGTTGGTCATGTGATAGTCCAGGTAGGTTGTAGCCTGGACCTGGAGTAGGTCCCGGGGATAGCGGATGTGGCTGCGGAGGTCTTGGGGCATGTCGGCGATGGGCTTGAACATGCCGGGGAACATCTTCTCGTAAGCGGCCAGGAGCGGGTCCGGGCCATCCGGCTGGACCGTGTAGAACTGCATGGCGCCGTTGTAGGCGTTCAGGACGACCTTGACGCTGTTACGGATGTAGTTGAAGGGCCGCGACGTGGGCGTGCCGTTTTGCTCCATGGACTGCCGTGTGGAGTAGGGTAGGCGGTCGGTTACCGTGTAGGCATCCTGTATCCAGTACAGTTGTCCGCCGGAGACGACGATGTAAGGCGTGGAATCAAGGAGCAGAAAGGGCGCGACAGTGTGGATGCGCTCCTGCACGTTGCGCCGAAATAGGACCTGGCTATTGGGTGTGATCTGCTGGTTCAACAGCAGATTGATGTCAGTGAAATACCACGCGAACAAGGCTCGGCGGACGAAACCCGATAAGCGGATGCCCCCAGCGCCAGTTGAACCATTCACGAATACAGGCTGCCCAGAGCTGCCGCCGGCCGGGTGGCCGAATTCTTGTTCGTTGGTATTCACAATTGCCATGTCATTGGTCATGATCCCCGAGGGAGCGGGCGTAGGCCCCGTGGCAGGGCTGGGTTCCCCGTAGCTCTCGCCGTAGTAAATATCCGGTTGGTCTACCTTGAGTGCTCCCGTTGGCGGCAAGTCTTGCAGGAGAAACTCAGGCTGGCCGGAAGGCGCGGTGCCAGTGGCGGCGCTCATGAC
>JBJKQC010000236.1:0-4073 GCA_046705745.1 Dehalococcoidia bacterium | reverse complement strand
TTCCTGGGCAACGGACTGGCTACAGTCCGTGGGCGTATTGCCGATGACCGAGGAGTCCCTCAAGACGACTTGTCCGCTTACCCAGATACCACCACCCGCTGTACCGCGGTCCACGCCGAAATCCCGGCCAATGGCGTCATCGGCGCTGTTGCCGGTGACCAGCACCCGTTCGAGGGTCACCGGGCCAAAGATGCCGCCGCCCACGCCGCGGGCTGAGTTGTCCCGGATGGTGGTATCGGAGATTTGGGCTCCTTCCGAAGTCAGGAACAAGCCGCCACCGTGGCCAGCGGTGGAGTTCTGGTTGATGATGCTGGAGCGGACCACCAGCCCGCCGCCGCTCATGACTCCCCCGCCGCCGCTGTGCGTCGGGCTGCCGTCGTTGCGGTTGCCCGTGATCTCGCTCTGAGAGACGGTCAAGCCGCCGCTGTTGTTGATACCTCCGCCAAAGCTGAAGCCTTCGTTATCCAGTATCTTGCTGCCGGTGATGGTCATCACGCGGCCGTTATCGACCCCACCGGACATACCAGCGTTGTTCTGGATGAGGACATCCACGAGGTCCGCCGTGCCGTAGCTTTGGATCCCACCGGTGCTGATCTTTGACTTGTTGTCCCTGACCGTGCTGTCGCGGAGGGTCAGTGTGCCGTCGTTCAGGACGCCGCCCGGACGGTCACCGTTGCCGCCGCAGCAAATGGTCACGCCCTGAATGTTCGCAAGCCCGCCGCGGGCAATGTACAGCACGCCTGCGTTACCCTGACCGGGGTTGGCGTCGATGGTTGTCTTGTCGGCGCCTGCACCTAGAATGCTGACGACGGCCCCATTATTTATCCCCAGGCGGTAGAAGCCGTCCGGTCCCATCTTGGAGCCCGGCCGGTACGTCCCCGCTGGGACGTTAATAGTGACGTCCTTGTTGAGGGCATTCGCCTCCTGAATGGCGGCCTGCAGCGTGCACCGGCCCTGGGCATCCGCGCACCTGCCGTTGCCTGGGTGCGCGTCGTCGCCCGGCTGTGTGGTGTTCACGTTGAATGTGACTGTGCTTGGAGGCACCGTCGGCGTCGGAGTGGGCGTTGGGGTGGGAGTCGGCGTGGGAGTCGGCGTTGGCGTCACGGTTGGCGTAGGAGCTGGAGGCGCTGTCGACTCTCTGAAGTCCATCGGCGTCTTCAATGGACGTACCCAGCCCCCCTCGGCCAACGCACAGTCCTGGGAGGCCTTGGCTGCATCGGAGGCCCCCACCGCGGGCCAGTCCGATATCAGCGGCGCAAGCGTCCCCTCCACGCTCTCCCAGGTGGAAGGAGCGTTGCCATGCGGCACCTCCTTCCAAGTGGCGATAGCCGATCCGAATGGACGGGTGGTGTAGGAGACCACCACGCTCAGATAGCCGTTGGCCATGTATGCATGGGTCGTGGTGATGTAATGCGCCCAGATGATGGCTTGCCAGCCCATATCTCGGCTGAGCACAGTGCCGGGCGCCGAGTCGCTGGGGGGCGGCGACGGATGTGCTGGATTGATGGGGACCCGACGGTAAAAGGCGCTATCGGCGTTGGTGCAGGCCGGCGTCGCAGTTTGCGTCGGCGTGGCAGTGGGCGTTATCGACGGCGTAGCGGTGATCGTCGGTGTTGGACTCACGCGGGGTACGGGGCTCCCCGTTGGGCCGGCAGTAGGAGTGCCGGTGGGCGTAATGGTCCCAGGCCCTATGGTCGAAGTCGGAACGCCCGTCGGAGATTCCGTTGGCGGGCCTATAGGTCCAGGAGACGGCGCTTGCGGCCGCAGGAAAATACCTAGGGTCACACCCGTGCCAATCAGCAGGGCCAGCCCAGCAAGCACGTAGCCCCAATGGCGAATCCTCCACATCTTCCACCCCTCCCCATGCCCCTCGCCACTCTACCGCCTGCCGGCAGCCTCCATGCCGCACAGCCCCGGCCCTTCGTCCCTGGCCCGGACGTTACCAGCACCGTGTGAAAAGCTCGTGACTAGCGGAAGAAACATTGTGAGCCGGTTATGAAATGAACAGGACCTTGGCCACAATGAGCATTTGCGTTGGGCGCAGACGCAAGTTTGTCTTAGCACTTTGACGCCACGACCGTTACCGCAAGGCAGGCGCGGTGGCAGTGAAGCTCGTGGGGCGGGAGGAGCAACCGCGCCCCAAACTAGTGTCCTGAGTTGCTAATCCGTTGAATCACCCCCTCGCGCCATCAGTGGCGCGAGGGTCAGGTCATGAACGAGTCATGAAGCTGTTGAGCGAAGCTGGACTTATGCAACGAATCTCTAAGACATGACACGAGGACCGTCGCGAATCTGCCGCCACTGCCGCCAGATTACAGGGCCGTCACCAACTGCGTGATATCCCACGCAACGACCACGACCAGAAGGGCTATGGCAGGCAGAAGCACTTTGGGCGGAACGAGCCACCCAATGACCGACGGCAACGCGACTTTGAGAAGCACCAGGCTGGCCAGGTCCCGTTGCAGGGCCAGCAGGAGCGGGTTCAGCTCCCGGAAGCCCGCCCTGAAGGCATAAAGCGTTAGCAGTAAATCGGCGATGCTGAGAAAAATGTAGGCGGCCTTTGGGCCTGCCGCCTGCATGAAATCGGAGCGTGACCTATCCGACATTGGAGCCTCTGGAGCCAAGGATAGGCCCCTGCCGCAGCGCCTTGCACGGCCGTACAGCCTCGGTATTTGACCTTTCCGTGCGTTGGCCGATTGGCCGAGGATCCCCTCCTCCGTCCGGCACGTACACCGTGCACCACGTACAATGGATTGACCTGGCGCCGGGAAGGCCTCGATGGATCGCACGTCCGATACAACCGCAGGCGCGCGTCTGGGGAGTGCGCGTCAGCCAGACTCTGCCGAGTGCTACTCGCTCTTACCGCACCGCTCGCTGCCTTCCGCGCTCGCCGAGCAATGGACAACCAGGCATTCCAACGCGTAAAATACTGTTGAACGAGAGTGGGCCTGGCCCACTCTCTCGTTTCTTGTGGGATGACCGTTCTTGGAGGGCCGCCTATGAGCGGGCGGCCGGTGTGTAGAGGAGGCTCGGGGCTCCATGAAGAGCGACTTTCTAATCGCAGTCACGCAATTGGCGGCGGAACGGAACTTGCCTCAGGACATGGTCATTTCCGCGGTGGAGGCGGCCCTTGCCTCCGCCTACCGGAAAGACAGCAACGGAGGCCAGAACATCCGCGTCCACCTCGACCCGAACACGGGCGATGTCGAGGTGTACCAGCTTCGCACCGTTGTGGAGAGCGTGGAAAACGAGGCATCGGAGATTAGCCTGGCCGATGCGAAGAAGCTGCGCAAGGGCTCGGACCCGCAGGTAGGGGACGTGCTCGAGTTCGCCATGGAACCGCAAGTAGCCGGGCGCATCGCTGCCCAGACCGCCAAGCAGGTGGTCATCCAGCGGCTGCGCGAGGCAGAGCGCGAGTTGGTCTTCAACGAGTTCTCCGAGCGCGAAGGAGAGGTCTTCACGGCCACTGTCCAGCGCAGCGACTCCCGGTTCGGCGGCGTGGCCACCCTGGACTTGAACGGCCGGGCCTCCGCGATCTTGCCCCCGTCCGAGCAGGCGTCCTCCGAGCGCTACCGGCCCGGCATGAAGGTCAAGGTGCTGGTGCTCGAAGTGCGGCGCTCCCCGCGCGGTCCGGAGATCATCGTCTCCCGCACGCACCCGGACTTGCTCCGCCGTCTCTTTGAAATGGAGGTTCCGGAAATCTACAACGGGATCGTGGAGATCCGCGCCATCGCCCGTGAGCCGGGCTCCCGTAGCAAGGTGGCGGTCCACGCCAAGCAGGAGGGAGTGGACCCGGTGGGGGCCTGCGTTGGCCTCCGCGGCATCCGTATCCAGAACATCGTCAACGAGCTCCAGGGCGAGAAGATCGATGTCATCCAGTGGTCCAAGGACGAGTCGGTCTTCATCTCTCATGCGCTGAGCCCCGCGCAGCCGCTGCGCGTGGAGTTGGATGCTGAGGCGCAGACGGCCACCGTCATCGTACCCGACCGTCAGCTTTCGCTGGCCATCGGGCGCGAGGGCCAGAACGCCCGGCTCGCCGCCAAGCTCACCGGCTGGAAAGTGGACATCAAGAG
>JBJKQC010000235.1:0-11425 GCA_046705745.1 Dehalococcoidia bacterium | reverse complement strand
GCCCTTACCAGGCTCGGTCAGCGCGCGGCCAGCGGAAAGCTCGACATCTCTCAGCACCATGGGAGCGCTGGCGTTGCCACGCATCCCCAACGAGTCCCATGGCCCGGCGACACGAAGGCCAGGGTCGTCCTTCAGCACGAGGTAGAGCGTGCTGTCCGTCGGCTTTTGCGCTTCCGCCCACTTGGTGGAGACCACATAGCCGTCCGCCTGGCCGGCAGAGGTGACAAAGGACTTGGATGCGTTGAGCGTGACGTGCCCGTTCTGCCGTCGCTCCTGACTGACCGGAGCCCAGAAGTGGCTGCGGGAGCCGAACTCGCTCCAGGCGAGGGTGCTGATGTGCTCGCCCCGGGCGGCGGCACGGAGCTGCTCGGCGGGCGGGTTGACGGCGGAGGCGTATGCCGCGACGCCACACAGGTGCATTTTGTAGCACATGGCGGTAGAGGCACAGCGCTGGGCGATTTCGTCCAGCACGGCGCACATCACCCGGATGCCCTGGCCCAGGCCGCCGTATTCCTTGGGCACAGTAAGGCCCAAGAATCCCGCGCGGCCCAGGGCTTGCATCGATTCGATGGGGTACCGACCCTCGGCGTCCACGGCCATCGCGTGGGGGCGGATTAGATCGTCGGCCAGCGCCTTGACCTTGTCCACAAGGGCCTGCTGATCAGGATTTAGTCGGTACATTTGTCGGACTCCTCTCTACACGGATCTTTTGCTAGATCACCGTTTTCAACGTCAGGTCCAGGTCCACGGCCCGCTGGAGCGTCTGCGCCAGCGGCGAGCGCCGCACCGTCTCCTCCCAGACACGGCGCACATCTTCCTCGGGGTCGATTGAGCTGACGTACACGGTCACAGCCAGCTTCTCCAGGCCGGGATGGCCTTCCTCGCCGACGACGCCTAAGTGCGCCAGCGGATTGTTGAGTGTTCCGGAGACGACGGCTTCGGCGTCGTCGATGGAGAGCCTCTGGCGTTGCGCCAAGGCGCATAGGCCGTTGACCAGATCAGCCCCGAGTGCGGCGAGAACATGCTCGAGCGCGGTCACGCCATCGTACTCTTCGTCGAACTGGAGGGGCACTCCGATGTCGACTTGGTGCTTACGGACATATGCGGTCGCGCGGTCCTTAGCGGTGGACCGGATACGGACCTTCCAACTCAGGGAATCCATAAAGCTCCATGGACTTCACTTGCGCTTGCCCGCCCCAACGGTGTCACAACATAACCCTCCGTTCCGGAGTCGGCAATGGTCATGACAAGATGTCATGGTTCACGATCGGGAATGGACGGCACAACGCGCGAGGTGCTGGGAGCTCGGTCAGCAGGTTTGTGGACGCTCAGATGGGCATCGTCTAGACTGAATAGGCGTGACCTCACGGAAGACGCGCAACAAGGTGATCCCAACTAAAGAGGTGTCCCTCCTCCGGCATGCTTCACGTTACTGATCGCGCCGAAGCGGAGCTTGCAGCAGTGTGTGCGACGCTAGCGGCCCCCGGGCATGAGATCGTGCGCTTGGCAGGTGTCAAAGCGGGCCGCATCGAGCTTTCCTCGGGAGCTCCCAGTGCGAATGACGTAGTGATCTATGTCAACCACAAACCGGTCGCCTGCGCTTCCCATCAAGTTGAGCGTTCGTTGGACAACAAAATCATCGATTTCGATCCCGACAGCCGCCATTTCATCGCACGCTCTCGATCGGTCCCGTCTCCTTGACCGCGCAGGTCCCATTTCACCCAGATGGCTGGCTTCTGGATGAGACCATGCGGAGAAGGCGCGCGTCACCCGGCCACCGGTTGCTACTGATGGGGTCTGCCGCGTGCCCGAATCCGCTGGCCAAGGGCATCGTGCTGTCTTGGCCAGCGGCTGCTAAGCTACCTTTGCGGATAGCTTCTGGATTATGTGGTTGATCGAGTCTTCCCGTTGGTGCAAGGTCTCTTTGAAATCCGACCTGTCCGTGTCCGCTATTTCCATCCGAAGATCGCCCAAGTAGTTTTGCAGCACCTGGAGCACCAGGGCGATTTCCTCCTGAGACATGTCGACGGTCATGGTCCCTCCGTTTTTATTTTTTAGCCCACGCGGCGCCGAGGACTGAGCGCCGTCTCAATCAACCACCCGCGCGCGGGTCTCTTCTAGCTCTTCCGCAGCAGTTATAGCACTGTTTGGCGGTCGGACGCATGTCTTCCATGCGTCGGACAGTTGCTGGCCGGCCTTGGTTGCTAGGTCAGCATCGCGAGGACCCAGAGGGAGAAAGGAACTCGTAGCCGACGGGAGGGAAGTGGCTCCGGCGGTAGGACTCGAACCTACGACCAATCGGTTAACAGCCGACCGCTCTACCAACTGAGCTACGCCGGAACGCGCACGAGAAACGGGCCTTCAGCCCGTTGGACCATTCTACCAGTGCCACGAGCGCTGCCGCAACGCGCTCGCGTTACCAGGCCCGGCACCACGGCCGCCTCGGAGTTCCGCTTCGACGACGCCGGTCAGATCAACAGAGCCTTCACCCCCAGCCGCGTTCGCAAAGTCGGAGGCTGCTATGAGCCTGCTCTGTGGGCCGAGTACTTCAGGAACTATGAGGAACGAGGAGGTATTATGGTTCCCTTCGAGGCAGAGGTGGAGTGGCATACCGAGCGGTGCCTACCTTTACTGGGGGCGCGCATCGTGGACATCGGGCACGACAGGTGTCGTGATGGAAGGCGGCAAAAGGAGGGACATGAAACCAAGTTTCGTTAAGAGTCCCGCATTCCGGGCGATCGTTGTGGTCCAAGGCCTGCTCCAGATCGCCGCCATGGTGGACCTTTTCCAACAGAAGAAGCTGCGAAGGGGGCCGAAGTGGGTATGGGCGCTCATCATCCCTACCTTTGGGTATGGCGGACCGATCGCATACTGGCTGCTGGCCCGTCCGACGGAGAGTCAGCGATAACCGACGATGGTGACGCATGTTGGGGAGACGCGTGCGTTGCCGCAACACGCGGCGCCTGCTTGTAGCGCGCCGCGCCGCGCGATAGGGTATTGCCCAACTTTCCTGGCCACACCATGTGGCGTTGGGCTCCCCATGAAGCAGAAGCTCTACGAGACGATGGACGCCGCTGTCGCGGATATCCCTGATGGTGCGACCATCATGTTCGGTGGCTTCGCCGGCCCTGGCACGCCCCGCAATCTCATCGCGGCGCTGCTCCGGCAGGGCGCCAAGGACCTGACGGTCATCGCCAATACTCCCGGCCGGTGGAACGACCCCACGTTGGACGTCGGTGAGCTCATTGCCGCCGGTCAAGTGCGGAAAGCCATCGCCTCTTTCACTGCGTCGCCCCATCCGTCCATGCGCACCGCGTTTTCCGATCTCTACGAGTCGGGCAAGATCGAGGCCGAGCTGGTCCCGCAGGGCACGCTGGCTGAGCGCATCCGAGCGGCCGGCTCCGGCATCGGCGCCTTTTATACGCCCACAGGCGTCGGCACGGAGATGGCGGAGGGCAAGGAGGTGCGCCGGTTCAATGGGCGCGACTATGTGCTGGAGCTTCCGCTTGCCGCGGACTACGCCTTCATCCGTGCGTGGCGGGCAGACGAGATGGGAAATCTCCAATACCGGTACACGCAGCGCAACTACGGCCCGATTATGGCGCGTGCAGCGCGCGTCACCATCGTGGAGGTGGACGAGCCGCTGCTGGAGCCCGGCGCGATTGAACCGGAGCTTGTTCAGACTCCCAGCATCTTTGTCGACCGCATCGTCCTAGTGCCGCCCGACGGCATTTGGGAACGCCCCAGGCGAGGGTAGGGCGCCGTGGAGAAGCAACCGCTGAGCAGGCAAGCCATGGCCGACCGCATCGCCATGGAGTTCCAGGACGGCTGGGTCGTCAACCTAGGCATCGGCATTCCCACCCTATGCTCCAACTACGTCCACGCCGACCGCGACATCATCTACCAGTCCGAGAACGGCCTGGTCCACTACGGCCCCCTTGCCGTGGAGGGCGAAGAAGACCCTAACTTGGTCAACGCCGGCGGGCAGTACGTGCTGCCCATGCCCGGCATGGCTATCCTCGACCACGCCGACTCGTTCGCCCTTATCCGCGCCGGTTATGTCGACGTGACTGTGTTGGGGGCTTACGAGGTGGCCGTCAACGGCGACTTCGCTAACTGGAAGACCGCAGGCCGCAAGGGCGGGGGCATCGGCGGAGGCATGGACCTGGCCGTGGGCGCCAAGCGGGTGTTCATCATCATGGAGCATACCACGCGCGAGGGACAGCCCCGGCTGGTCGAGCGCCTATCGCTTCCCGTCACGGCGGTCGGCGTGGTCAAGCTCGTCGCCACCAACCTCGGCCTCTTCGAGCCTGCCCAGGACGGCTTCCTGATGCGGGAGATTGCCCCCGGTTACACCCCTGAGGAGGTCCGCTCCCTCACCGGCGCTCCTCTGCGCATTGCGCCGGACCTGCGCGAGTTCCAGCAGGTACGGTAGCAAGCGGGGGTCTCTCCATCAGCGTTCGGGACCACCGGAGGCGTGCGGGCAGTATTAGGAGGACCTTGTCTGGTGCGTTGTGCGCTGAGCTCTGGAGCAATTCTCTTATTCCATCCAGGTGCAGGTGACGGTGGAGGTCACACCGGGGATGGGCCGAACCTTCTCGCGGAGCGTCCTGGTGATGTATTCGGGAGCCTCCGCCTCCAGCTCGACGACGATGTCGTATGGGCCGAGCACCTCGTGGACACGGGCGCCTGGGATGGCGGACAGGCGCTCGACGACCGCCATAGTCCGGGTCGGGTCCGTGTTAATGAGCACGTAGGCGTGCGTGAGATGGGCTGGCATGTGTTCCGCCATGAGTCCTCCTTGTGTTCCATCCGGTGAACGTGCGAGACCTCCTCCTAGTGCGGAGCAGATGACCGGCGGTTGCCCTTGGGAATTCCTACAGGACCTCTAGCACCTGCTTCATGAACTGCGTGGCGATTGCGAGACCCCGCTGATCGATAGAGTGGCCCAGGCCGGGCAGTACGTGGACGGACACCGGGATGCCTGCCTCGTCCAGCTTCCGCGCCGCAACCTCCGACTCCTGCGCCGGAAGCACGCGGTCCTCGGAGCCGTGGATAAGCGTCATCGGCGGTGAGCTCCGCTTCTCCTGCTTCAGGGTGGCAGCGGTTGGCATCGCGCCGCTAAACGCAACCACCCCACCCAAGGCGATGGCGCGGCGAGGTGCCACATGCATGGCCACGATGCTGCCCTGGGAGAAGCCCAGCAAAACACACCGCGAGTCGTCCAACCCGTACTCGGCAAGGAGCTGATCGAGGTACGTGTTGAGTGTTTCTTCCACTCGCTTGGCGTTGCCATCGTCTGTCAGCGCATGGCGGGGAAACCACTGGTACCCGAAGCCGGCCTCGGCATAGGGTTGAGGAGCGTTGGGCGCGTGGAACGCCGTGTTGGGAAAGGCGTCGGCGATCATGTCCGCCAGGGCGATGAGGTCTTGGCCGTCGGAGCCGATGCCATGCAGCATGATGACCAGTGAGTCGGGAGCGCCGCCGGACTTGGATGGGCGGCTGGGTCCGGAGAGGGCTGCCACGGTGAGGCCTCCTTGGGTAGGTCGAGAGGGAGTCTAGCGACGGCTGCATTGCCACGCAATCGGCCATCATGCACCGGTGCTATATCATAGTGCCCTAGGAACCTGGCTCAAGCCCCCCTTTCCCGTTGCTGGAGAGGGTAAGGGCTGGAGGGAAGCAACAGTGGTCCAGACAAACAGGCGTAAGGGTGCCAGCCCTGGAGAAGACTCAGCCAAAGCAGGGCGGATATCCCAGGCGGGGGAAAACTACTTGCTGTCACTGGCCATTCTTCAGGAAGACGGCATAGCTCCCCACATCAGCGAGTTAGCGAACTACCTCCGCCATATACCGCCGGAAGAGGGGGTCGGCACGACTTTGGCCTCGGTGTCAGGCATGGTCCAGCGCATGGCCAAGGAGGGTTTGCTGGAGGTCAGCAAGGACAAGCGGGTCGTCTTGACCGCCGAAGGCGAGCGCAAGGCAAGGGACGTTGTGCGGCGGCACCGGCTTGCCGAGCGCATGCTGGTGGACGTGCTAGATGTCCCCCTCGACCGAGCCGAAGGGGAAGCCCATCAGCTTGAGCACGCGATTTCTCCCGGGCTGCTGAAGCGCATCGAGGAGAAGTTGGGGTATCCGGAGACCTGCCCGTATGGGCGTCCCATTTATCGTGCCAACGAGACCGGCCTGCGTAAGGAAGCGCCCGGTACCATCAAGTTGAGCGAGGCCAAGGCGGGCCTCGACTATATCGTGGTGCGCATCCCGGACGAGGACTATCCCTTGCTGCGGTTCCTGGTGGAAAACAGCATCCTTCCACAACAGCGGGTCTCCGTCGACGACATCGCGGAGTACCGTGGCGTGGTGGACCTGCGCCGCAACGGGGAAAAGGTCTCGCTGGGCATGGAAGTCGCTGCCCGCGTCCGCGTCAGGCCGGTCTAGTGACGGCCTGTTCCCTGAATCGGGGCAGCACCTCGTCCTCGAACCGGTGCCATTGCTCGGGTTGGTCCCACGAAGCGAACCTCACCACCAGGTGTCTCGCGCCGGCGCGGGCATAGTCGGCCATCCGTTCCGCCACGGCCTTCGCCGGTCCCCACGGGCCCCAACGCCCGGTCCAGTGCCGGACGCCGTAGTAGGACATCAGAAAATCGTCCGCCTCCGCCGCCGCGGCCAGCTCGTCGTCATTGATGTTGACGGTTATGTAGAACACGCGCTGGAGGGAGGCGGGGTCCCGGCCCGCCGCCGCGGCCAGCTCTTCGACCTTGGCGATGGTCTGGGCGAGCTCTTCGGGAGAGTCGGAAATGCCGAAGATGCCGTCGGCGTAGCGCGCCGCGCGGCGCGCCTGCGCCTCGGACCCCGTCCGGTAGTGCGTGGCCAGCAGGATGGGGATGCCACCAGGCTGCACGGGACGCGGCTGGAGGGTCACGCCGTCCAGATGGAAGTGTTTGCCGTGGAAGGTGACGTTGTCCTCAGTCCACAGCCGGCGCATGATCTGGACCATCTCCGTGAGCCGCCCGGCGCGCCGCTCGGGTTCCACCTGCGCCGCCGTCCAGTCCTGGCGCTGCTCCGGGGTGAACGCTCCGCCAACGCCGGCGCCGATGATAATGCGCCCATTGGACAGGATGTCCGCCGTGGCCAGACTGTGGGCCAGTGGCACCGGACTGCGTAGCGCGGGTAGCATGACGGCGGTACCAATCTTCACCCGGGAAGTCCGCACGGCGATGGCCGCCATGGCCGTGACCGGTTCCAGCCTAGGCTTGGACACCAGGCTGTCGCCGACCCATAGGGAGTCCAGCCCCGCAGCTTCTGCCCGCTCCGCCAGCTCAAGTAACACGGTCGCGTCGGGATGGCGTCTCTCCCGCTGCGCCTTCATTACGAGCCCCCGTGTGCCCAGCAGCAGGCCCACTTCGACGGTCTGAGCATCCATGATGAACCACCTTTCCGAGAAGCCATGGGATGGAGAGCAAGTGTTGCCCCACTTCTTAGCCGATTCTAGGCTCGGCCAGATCCGGGTATTCGTGGCGGACCCGTTCCCGCCACTCCCTCAACGCCGGCTCGAACCCAGAGACGTGAGTACGGACCCAAGCAAGATCTTCAGCCGAGTCCACGTCCACGGCCAAGGATGGGGCCTGCACCACCGCGAGGAGCGTCCCCTGGGCAGCGGCCGCCTCCCGATGACGGGCGAAGCTGTTGCGCCCCAACCGAGGTGAGAAGGCAATGTCTGAAGGGAGCAGCAGAGCGTTGGTCCCGCCATCGCGCTCCGCCTCCACGCCGACGGGACGCGTCAGTCCATTGCTGGCGTCTAGCAGTCTCAGGATGTCGCTGGCTTCCGCCTGTGGCAAGTCGGCCGGCAGGTATAGCGCCGCGTTATAGCCGCCCTGGTATGCCGATTGCATGGCGAGCCAGAGGGACGAATTCAGGTCGTTACCGTGCTCCGGCTGCCACTCGGCGCCAATCTCCCTTGCCAGCGCTGCCACAACCGGGTCTCCGCCGACGATCCGGCATGCCTCCTCGCCAAGCGCTTGGATGGCCGTGCGCGCCACGATGTCGAGCATTAGGAGCACGGCCGCGCGACGGACCTCCTCCGGCACAAAGGGCGACAACCGCGATTTGGCATCCGCCAACGGCTTCATGGGTATGAGGGCCACCACGCGCGGACTGCTATGTGGCAACCCAGTCCTCCGCTAGCCGAACAACTTCCCGCGCCAAAGCGACTTTATCGGCCTCCGTTTGCATGACAGTTGCCGCTACTGTCGCCTTCATGCCGAGAGCTTCGATAGCCGGCGCCTCCAGGGCGTCGATTCCGTCTATGACCATCACGTCGCAAATGTCCACGTAGCGTTGCGCTACACCTGTGCAGCTTACCGGCTCTCCCAGCTCCCTCATCATCTTCGCCGCTGGGCCTTTGAGCGCCTGGCCACCCACGATAGGGCTCACGGCGATGCGTGGGCCCCTAAAGTGTGCGATTGTCTCACGAACGCCAGGTAGGGCCAGCACGGGCCCGATGCTTACCAGCGGGTTCGATGGGCAATAGACGATGGCTGTGGCCGTTGCCAACGCCTTCTGGAACGCCGGCGACGGTGCGGCCTTCTCGACGCCGTCGAAGCGCACGCCCGTGATGCACGGCGCACATTGGCGTTGTACGAAATATACCTGGAAAGGAAGCTCGCCCTGTTCGGTGAGGGCGACAGTGCGCACCGGATCGTCACTCATTGGGGCCACGGTGTAGCTTATGCCGAGCCGCAGGGTAACTTCACGTGTCGCCTCGCTCAACGTCCTCCCTTGCCGCAGCAGGTCGGTGCGCCGGATGTGCGTGGCCAGATCAAGGTCACCTAGCCTGAACCACGTTTCCGCGCCGAGCCGGCCAAGGGCCTCCAAGGTCCGGAAACTGTCGCCGGCGATGCCCCATCCCGTCTCGGGGTTGGTAATTCCGGCGAGCGCGTAGATCATGCTGTCCAAGTCCGGCGACACGTGCAGCCCGTGGAACGTTTCGTCGTCTCCGGTGTTGACGACGATGGTCAGCGAGTCTGGCGGGAGAACGCGGGCAAGCCCCAGCGCCAGTTTGGCGCCGCCCACGCCTCCCGCTATGGCGAGAATGTTTGGTGGCATGGTGGGAACACGCTGACCACTGTGATTGAACTGGCGCCTTGCGCGCCGGGCCATCAGAGCGAGTTTACGCTTGCCGAGGCTGGGCCGCAGCCGCGCTAGAGGATCTCCGTGTATTTGAACCCTGACCCTGTGTTCATGAGCACGGTCTCGGTCTCGGCGCCGAGCACTCCTGCTGTCCGCAGCTTCTTGTATCCTGCCAGGGTGGCGGCCCCTTCCGGGGCGGGCAATATGCCCTCCAGGGACGCCATCTCTCGCATAGATTCCCGTATCTCCTCATCACTGACGGCGATGGCGGTCCCGCCGCTGTCGCGCACCGCGTCTAGGATGAGGTAGTCGCCGATGGCCGAAGGTACCCGAATTCCGGCAGCGATAGTGCTGGCGTTCGCAAATGGCTCGGCGTGCCGGTCGCCACGCTCGTAGGCGCGCACAATGGGCGCGCAGCCTTCGGCTTGAACGACGATCATCCTGGGGCGCTCTTCGCCGATCCAGCCAAGGGCTTCCATTTCCGCGAACGCCTTCCACATCCCGACGATGCCGGTGCCGCCTCCGGTGGGGTAGACGATGGCCTCCGGTAAGCGCCAACCGAGGTCATGAGCGATTTCATAGCCCATGGTCTTCTTGCCCTCGACGCGATAGGGCTCTCGTAGCGTCGAGACGTCGAAGAGGCCGAGCTCGGCGGCTTTCTCGCGTGATAGCTTCCCGGCGTCGGAAATGAGGCCCTTGACCAGTGTTAGATGCGCGCCAGCCCACTGAGTCTCTTTCTGATTGATCTCTGGCGCATCCTGTGGCATGAAGACGTAGGCTTCCATCCCTGCCTTAGCGCAGTATGCTGCCAGAGCGCCGGCTGCGTTGCCCGCGGAGGGCACGGTCAGCCTGCGTAGGCCGAGTTCATTGGCTTTGGAGACGGCGGCGGAGAGCCCACGGGCCTTGAACGAGCCTGTTGGGTTCACGCCCTCGTCCTTGATGTAGATGGTCCTGGCGTCATGGGCCTTCTCCAGCCGCCGGGCCCGGAGCATGGGCGTCACGCCCTCACCCATCGTGATGACCTTGGACTCATCGCGGACGGGCATCATCTCGAAGAAGCGCCACATGTTAGCGGGACGCTTAGATAGGGTGCTGAGATCTATCGAACGTTTGGCGGCGTCAGTGTCGTAGCGAGGGAAAAGGACTTTCTGTGCCTTGGACACCGTTTGCGGCTCGTCGGCGCTATAAGTGTCGCCGGTCTCGGTGCACTCTAGGTGAGACAGGAAACTGTGCATGAGTCGCTTTCATGGCGCCGGCGAATCCCGAGGCGGCCTGGCACTCGGCAATATGCCGACGAAGGTGAAATTATTCGGCTACCGGCGGCTAACCACGGGTGATCCAACGCCAGAAGCGTTGAAGCGGTCCTTCGCCAGACGGGTCGTCAAGTGCTTGCCCGCGCCACCGTCGCTCGACCGAATGGTGCGGTTTGGTGAAAAACACAACATAGGAAGCCACCAGCAGGCCAATGCCTACCCAGGCCGCTGGCGCGGCAAGCGATGACGCGAAGTTGTTCAATACAAGCGCAGCCAGGAGCAAGACCAGGCCAGCGATAAGCAACCGGGCCGGCGAAAAGAGATTGGAAGAGCCGAAGGTCACGCGCCGCCGTCGTGGTTTTCGAGGTTGTGGCGCGCGTTTGCGGCTGGCCGGTCGTTTAGGGCCTCCCCCTGACCCCTGGCCATCGTTTACCTTCTCTAGTATCTCTTCGATCTCACGCTGATAGCGCTGCGCCATGCCTTCGCCTCCCCTGCTCGGCAACCCTCGCCCTCGCGACACGGCCGTTCCGGCTAGGACTATTTGTTCCGGACCATAGCCGCGAATGGCTTACGGCCTATCGGATCAAAGCGGTCGGGGCTTCCCCGGCCAGCAACGCAGCTACGTTCTGGTAGCACCATTACCAGGCCCGTTGAGGCCTGATGATTCAAGCATAACAGCACGGCGAGCGCAAGGATACCCGAACGTCGGTCGTGCGCCCCAGTCGTGAGGGCTGACCCACGAGCTGTGTCTGCGATATAGTAAAAACATCATGTTTACTCGAAACGGTGCTTAGTGATTGCGCGTGTGGCCCTGGATATTCCTGCTTTGCACTGCGAAGGATGCATCCTTTCGGTTGCGGAGGTCTTAGAGGCCTTTGGCGGTGTCCACCAAGTAAGCGGTGATCTGGCCAAACGCCAGCTCACTGTCGAATATGACCTGACGACCATTACGCCCCAGACCATGGCTATCCAACTGGCCTCCATCGGTTACTCCGTCACGGGCTCCCACGGCAGCTAG
Organism: Dehalococcoidia bacterium; assembly: GCA_046705745.1. GTDB lineage: Bacteria > Chloroflexota > Dehalococcoidia > Lucifugimonadales > Australimonadaceae > JBJKQC01. Next base: position 28 of record JBJKQC010000235.1, on the reverse strand, counting down.
GCCTCCTTTGGGCCAGCATACATAATGG
>JBJKQC010000234.1:0-10224 GCA_046705745.1 Dehalococcoidia bacterium | reverse complement strand
AAACTACCGTTTCTCCGCATGCCAACCATGGTCGTGCGTGGGGCTCGAGACGTCGTAGTGCCGCAAAGCTGGGCGGAGGAGGTCCATGACCTGCTGCCGCAAGGGCGTCTCGCGATAGTCCCTGATGCGTCCCACTCGATTCTCGCATACAAGCCCGAGCCCTTCCTCCAACAGGCCCTGCCGTTCCTGCTGGAGGGTGAGCCGGCAGGCCGGCAAGGAGCTGCATGAATAAAGCGCCTTACGGTGCCACTTTCGATGCCGCGTCAGGCATGTTCCGCGCGCTGTCGCACCTCCTGCACGGACACGACTTCGCGGGATTTGGCATATTCCCTACAGTCCCGCTCGTTGCGGACCTCTTCGACCTACTCGGGGAGTACGCCCAAAGGCTCACGTACGTTTGGGGCGGGTGGGTAGAAGCAATGCCGCCTGGCAAACTCAAGGAAGTCCGGGCCGAGCATCTCCGCGAATGGGTCGTTGACCAGCTACCCAAGCGCCGCTACCCGGGGATCATGGTTGGCTCGTCCAATGGGGCCGCCACCCACCTCTGCGCGGCCATGGGCATCCCATGGCTGCCCCAGACCTTCCTCATTCCCGTCCGCCATCCCGGCCTTGACCCGGACAAGCCAATCGAGGTTGCGGAATGGGCAAGAGGTCCCGCCGCTGACCTGTTGGCCAACAACCCAGACCTGGTGCTGCACCAGATGCACGACCCCAGTCAGGACCGCCTCATGATCCAGAGGATGGCCTACTTCCGCACCAAATTTCTCCGTTTGGGCGAGGCCTACCGGCGCTTTATGGAGGAGTGTCTGGAGCCCGAAGGCACCATTTATCTCATAGAGTGCCAGGCTGATTGGCCAACCACCGAAATTGCCCCACGGCACTACTTTCAAATGGGGGCGATCGGCGGACTCGATGCCAGTGAGTTTATCGATGGTAGCGAGCGCTTGGAAAGGTTCCTTCAGCGTCACGGGTCGTCCTTCAGACACTGGGAAGCCCCAAAGCCCGATGCCCGCCGGCCTGAGGCCGAATGGGGGTTTGAGGAACCGTTGCGTACGGACGTCGAACAGTTCGCGCGGGAGCAGGGGTTCCGGCTGGAGCGGATCGTGTTTCGTGAACCGGAAGACATGAGCCCTCTGGTGGCAGACCTTCATGACTGGTGGTATTCGACCAGCCTTCCAGCCCTCCGCCGGCTGTTAGTGGAATCGTTCATTGTTCTTGACCCTGGTGGGCGCAGAGGACCCGTTCCGTCCCCTACTGGATGGTGTTCAATATGGACCCGTCGGCAGACGGGCTGGAGAAATACTTGCGGACCAGGCCGCCCTTCGAGCGCATCGGCTTGGCGCTTTTCTCCCATGGAGTTGACTCTCCAGGCTTGGCCTCCATCGACCGGTGGGAATCGTTACTTGAAATGGCGCGCCAGCGTGGGAGCTTCATGGGCGTGAATCCCCGAAAGTTCCCGCGGGACTTCGCCACCTTCGTCCGCTTTACACAGGCCCTTCGGCGCGTCAGGCCAGTGTACCCGATGCCGCCTTCACTGACGTCCGCGCAACTCCATGAGTTCTTAGCCGAGTCAGGCAACCGTTACGAAGTGGAATGGCTGACGGTCGGCGGCGGACAATGAGCCTGTGATACGCGCTCTGGGTAGGCCGCCAGGCAACGCTGTTAGCCCAAGTGCACCCGGCTCGGTCCATTCGCCCAGGGGCTCTCGAAAGGGCGCTTAGCGCCGACTAAGCGCCCAGGTCCATTATCCACGGTGACGAACGACCTGAATGACGCCGACAAGACGGGCTATACTGCCCCGTGAAGCGGAAAGACCAGCCGCTGTATCTCTTCCACCTGCTCTTGAGCGAAACGCCGCGCCTGCTGCCATATCTCCCGGTTGGCTGGCCGAGGAGCGTCACGCAAGCGCTTGCTCTTCAGGAACGCCTCGCTGCCCTCCGGGAGCTCGTCTGGCAGACTGCGGCCGAGCATCGCGCCAAGCGCTAGCGTCCAGCAGCGTGGCACGGCGTCCAGGTCATATCCCCCGCCGCCGAAGGCCAGCCAGGGATACCCCATTGCGCCCAGCCGCTGTACCGCCGCCAAATAGCCGTTGGTGGTCAAAGCCAGGTGGGTCAGGGGGTCCGTCACATAAGCGTCCGCGCCAATCTGAGTGGCGATGATGTCCGGGGCGAATGCCTTCACGAGCGGTGGCACGACGGCGTCGAATGCCTCCAAGTAGACGTCGTCGTCCGTGTAGGGGAAAAGAGGGAGGTTGACCGAGTAGCCCAGTCCGTCGCCCTCGCCAATTTCGAAGACGCCGCCCGTGCCGGGAAAGAGCCACCGGCCGCTCTCATGGACGGAAATAGTCATCACATCCTTGTCGCGATAGAAGGCCGCCTGGACGCCGTCCCCATGGTGGGCGTCGATGTCCACATACGCTACGCGAAGCCCGCGTTTACGCAGCGCATTGATGGCTATGACCGGGTCATTGAAGATGCAAAACCCGGACGCATTGCCGGCCATAGCATGGTGCAGCCCGCCGGCGGGAGCAAAGGCGGCCCGCACTGCGCCATCAGCCACTAGCTCGGCCGCCTGGACCGATGCGCCCGTGGACAGGATCGCTGCCTCGTACATACCGGGGTAGACAGGGTTATCGCCGTAGTCCGAAAAGCCGAACACGCCGGCACGGCCGATCGTACCCTCGCTCAGCGCACGCACTGCGGCGATGTAGGGCTCCGTATGAAAGGTGCGCAGCTCGGCCAAAGTCGCCTCACGAGGCTGCACCAGCCGTACGATGCCATCCTCGAACACGCCATAGCCTCGTAACAGCTCGAACGTGTACTGCAGCCGGACCGGACGCATGGGATGCCCTTCCCGCAACACATGGCGGGCCATCCCGTCGTCATAGACATAGGCCACCTGCGGCTTCGTCTCAGCCATCGGCCACCGCCTCCCGAAAGACCTGGTCCATGTGCTCCCAATGAGTACCACGCCAGTAAATGCGGCGGCACTGAGGGCAGCGCGAGAACTCATCATGATGTGCGTAAACGTACGGGGGCACTTCCGCGCGCACGTCCTCCTTGGCCACGCTGCACAGGGGCGCATTGCACCGAATACAGCGCGTGAATGACCGGCCGAGGTCCGGGTGCACACGCGAGAAGAAGTCACGGAGCTGGCCGTCGAGCTCGTCCGCGGCGATTGGCACTACCAAGATCTCGCCCTGGGTAAACACTCGCCGCTCCAGCAACTTGCGGTCCTTTGTCACTACCGCCCTGCCCTCGCGGAGCGCCCGCCGCACCAGGTCCCCATCGTCGCCGTCGTCCGCGAACTCGGCGTCGAATCCAAGGGCGCGCAACCACTTCACCAGGCGCCCGGCATTGCGGTCAATGAGGAACTTGTCAGGAGCGCAAGGCATCAGGGTAATTGTAGCGCGAGGAGGAGGCGCCACGCCTTGGCGCACGTTTTTCGAGGCTGCGCGCAGCGATGACAGACACCGATTCGTTCTTCGAAAGCCTCAGGAAGGACGGCAACATTAGCCCGTTAGAGACAGAGCAGACCTGTGTGCCGCGCAGGGCGCATGGCTTGTGCGCCCTACGGGCCGCCGATGATAGTCGCCGACGGTCTTATGGGCATTACAGGGCGTACAGCGCCCGAGCGTTGTCGTCCAGAATCCGATTCGCGACTCGGGACGGCACCTGCCCGGACTTGCGCAGCGTGGAAAGCGCGGTCAGCTCCGAGGCGGTGTCGGCGTGCCCGTAGTCGGTCCCCATAATGAGGTTCTCTTCTCCCGCGTACTCCAGGATGTAAGGCAGGTCATCGTCGGTCTGGCAGGCGACGTAGAGCCGGTTTTCCTGGAGCATCTCCCTGGCGAGGCGAGTGTCGATCTGCCGGTCTCCCTGCTGCCACGCCTTCCGCCGTACCAAGTCATGGACCACGTGAGGCACCCACTGCGAGCTTGCCTCCACAAAACCGAAGCGGACCTTGGGGAACTTCGCCGGGATGTCGTGGAGCACCAGCGTGTGAAAGGCGCTGATGACTGGGATCTTGGAAACGAGGAAGCTTCCGCCGTCGCTGCCAAAGCCGAGGAAGTTGGCCACGGCTGGGTTGGATGTCCCGGCATGAATACAGATGGGAAGATCAAGCTCGCCGGCAATGTCATACAAGGGGAAGAAGTAGGGATTGGAGAGGTGCCTGTCCCCCTCGAAGCCGCGCATAAAGATGCCGCAGGCGCCATTCTCCTTGGCGAACTCCAGTTCCGCCTTGGCCTTGGACAAGTCCAACAATGGCGGGATGGCGATCCACCGCAGGCGCCCCTGGCCCCGCTTCCAGATCTCGGCCAGCCACCGGTTGTAGCTCCTGCCCAATGCCCAGTCCGCCATTGGATTGTCGGCTATCCGCCGGGTATAAATGGTGGGATACAGGACCTGGATGTCCACGCCGAGCTCGTCCATGTGGGCAAGCCTGGCCTCCACGTCCAGCAACTCGCGGGTCGCTTCCGTGGTATCCGCGCCGATGTTGGTACGGCGGGCCTTGAGCCTGCCGTCGATGATCCAATAAAGGCGGCGCGAATCACCGTTCACGGGCGCGACCGTGACGGGCCGATATTTGGACTCGGACTCGTCCATGTAGTCCCAGGTGCGGTCTGTCTCGATAACGTGGGCATCCGCGTCTATGGTCGCCATTGTCCCTACCTCTCTACCTTCACCGCGGCGCGGCGGACACTCCCTGTCGCTTCCCAAGCAGCAACACTACTGCAAGCACTACAGCCGACATGGCCGTCATGATCAGCCCTATGACGAGGGCCTGCTGAGTATATGAACCGGTCCATTCCTCCCACAGCATGGTGGACAAGACGCGGCTCTTGGCCGTGTAGAAGAAGATCACCAGCACCAAGTTCCGGGTTGAGAGTAGGAAAGCCAGCAAGAAGGCTGTGGTCAGGGCCGGTGTCAACAAGGGCAAAACGACACGGCGGAAGGTAGTGATCCAACCTGCGCCGCTCACCCGCGCGGACTCCTCCAACTCATTGGCGATCTGGAACATGCCGCCGGACATCGTGCGGGTGCCAAGGGGCACGAAGTTCACGAACAGCACGATGGCGAGCATGAAAACCGTACCCAGGATGGGGCGGAAGAAGTTGGTTCCGCCGACATAGGCCTCGATGAAGGCAATGGCCAGGACCGGAGCGGGCGCCATGCGCGGCGCCCAGGTGATGAACTCCAAGAGACGGCGGCCAGCCAGCCTCGTCCGCACCATCACGTACGTGGCCAGGCTGGTGGCGATGACCACCCCAATGCCGACCAACAAGCCAAGGAACGCGGTGTTCCATATCGCACCAAGCAGCCGCTGGTCGCCTAGGGTGATCTTCCAGTTGTACAACGTGAACATCTGGGTGTTCCAGACGCCCCATACCTTGATGAAGCTTCCCAGCACCAGCATGAGCAGGGGTATGACGGCAGCCAGGAAGACATAAAGCATTAACACGCCGAACACGATCCACTTGGTGGACCGCTTCAGTGCGGCAATGCGGGGGGTGTACCCTTTGCCCGTGATGACCGTGAACATCTTTCCGCGCAGTACGCGCAGGCGGATCCCGATAAGCACCACAATGAACACCAGGAAGAGCATGCCGAGAGCAGTCGCCTTCGGGATGTCCGTGGGGTAGTCGTTGGCTAATTCGTATATCTGAGTGGAAAAGACGTAGATCCGGGCCGGGATGCCCAGCAGAAGCTCCGTCTCAAAAGACTCCAGGGCAAAGATGAAGGTGTAGAACGCCGCTTCCAAGATGCCGGGCAAAGCCAGCGGCAGGATGACACGGCGGATGGTCGTGAACGCACCAGCGCCTGATATCCACGCCGCCTCCTCTAGGTTCGCATCCAAGGAGCGGAAGACGGGGGCGGTCAGGAGGAACATGAACGCTGACATTTGGAGCGTCGAGACGAAGATGATGCCCCAGTAGGAATAGATGTTGACCACCGGACCATGGACAAAGGGCAGCAGCTCCAGCAGTTTGTTGACTACCCCCGGCGGTGACCCAATTAGTATCCAGCCCATGGTGACCGGCAAGGACGGCAGGAAGAACAGCAGCCAGATCATCACCTCGAACCCGCGCCGCCAGGGGACGTTCGTCCGGGTGATCGCCCACGCCAGGAACACGGTCACGATCAGGGAGATCCCCACCCGGACCAGCGCCAGCCACAACGTGGTCCAGAAGACCCGCCACGTCCCTGGATCTGCGAACGCCCGCTGGTAATTGTTCAGCGTTAGCGCTCCCCCCTCTTGGCTGCCCTGGAAGCTGGCGACGAACAGCATGAACAATGGATACAACGTCAGCCAGCCCAGCACGACGATCAGCAGCCAGCTTGGGGCCAGGCGGCGGGCCGATGTCCCGAGATTGGTCAACCGCGGCGCGGACAAGGTACGTTGGCCCAGCATGATGCTCCTCACACGTGAGCGGCCGTTCCTCAGGCGCGGCCGCTCACGCTATCCTCCCCTCACTGACCTCGGTTCATCGGTATGCCTTGGTGCTGCGGGCCGCCGTTCTGCGACTCCCACTGGGCCACGGCGCTGTTCACTGCGCTCTCGAAGTCACTCTCCGAGATACCTTGCGTAAGGCCGGTCCACGCGCTCTTCGCGTTCTTGTAGACGTAGGATGCCATGACTACCTGGTTGAGCGTCGTGTTCAGCCACGGCCCCGGTTGCCCCTGCCCCACGTCCACCGGCTTCGCCAAGGCTGGGGGCTCTCCACTGGGCACGTCCGTCCGAAGGGACGCCCATCCACCGATTTGGGTCACGGCCTGCATGCCAGCCTTGCTGTACAGCCAGTTGATGTACACCAGGGCCGCGTCGAGGTGCGGTGCGTTCTTGTAGACACCGTAGGTTGACGAACTGCCCACGGTGGGGATTCCAGCGAACCGGATAAGCTGAATGGGCGCTCCCTGCTTCGCCGGGCCATCGAGGAGGTTGTTCCCCATCAAGATCGCCGCTTGCCCCTGCGCAAAAGCTGACGCCTCGGTGTTCGGGTCGGACTGAAGCACCGGACTTTGTTGTGTGTAAATGTCCCATACGTCCTTGAGGCTCAAGGCGCCGGCCACGTAGCCCCAGCGCATCCACCATGCGGAATTGTCCTGGGTGCTGTTCGGGTCATCCCACATGATCTTGCCTTTGTACTTGGGGTCCGTGGCGATCTGATCAAAACTAGTCGGATAATCCGACGGAGAAAGAAGCGAGGTGTTGACCACAACATGGCCATCTTCACCGATGGTCGATGGTATGAACCTAATCTGCTGCGGGTCCAGCGAGGTCGGAGCCAGTATCCAGGCACTCTGGGGCTCGCCGAAGATGGGCAGCGGGTAGTTCTTCAACGGCAGGTAGTAGCCGGCCTGTTCGGTGGTCACGGTCCAGGTGGGTGCCATGGCCAAAACATCGGCGTTGTGCTGACCGGCTTTATCCTCTTGTTGTAGGCGCTGGAACGTCGGCGCCCCCGCTCCGGCAATCACATTCAGCGTGATCCCGGTATCCTGCTTGAACGCAGCGGCAATCTGCTGGCCTTGAGAGCCGGAGATGAGGCCGGTCCCGTACTGGGTCACCGTGCCTTCTTGCTTGGCCTTCTGGACGATCTGGTCCCAAGCTGAGGACGATGAAGACTGGGTAGGAGTAGCGGTTGTACCGGAACCGCTGCTACTCGCGGTGGGCGTAGGAGTAGGGTTAGAGGTAGGCGTCGGGGTAGCTTGCGGCGAGCCGCCACAGGCGGCCATAGCCAAGGTAGCCAACAGAAGTACGACTCCAACCAAGACAGTAGTCCGCTTCATGACATCCCTCCCTGACCCGCTTCTAAGTGTCTTTCGTGTCATGGCCGCAAAACGCTTCGCTCTCGTCAGCATTCTGCGATTTTCGTACTATCCTTCGAAACAGACTCCCGTTGCGAAAGCATGTTCAGCCAGCGATACACGGCGGACGATGTGGTGTGCGCGACTGTACTGCGCTACTCCGCCACTGTCAACCCAGAATCTTGTACCAGTAAGGGAAACGGATGGAGTGAGTCAGACAACCTAGAAGAGCAGTAGAAAGCGTGGATAGGCTGAGGCCTCCATGCCGGAGGCCGCGGAACCCGCCCAATAGCCAAGCAAAGGGCTTTCAGATCTGAACGACGGCGCCCTCTAGCCGAGACCTGTCAGAGGGGGTTACGCGGTCTCGGTAAGAGTGGCCTCACGCCGTCGAAGGCTTTCCCGCGCGAAGAAGATGAGGAGCACCGCCGAAACCACATGCAGCGGAGCGAATGCCCAAAATGCGACCCCAGGCGTCGAGGCGGTAGCGATGAGCGCAGCCGCTGGCGGCGAGACAATGGACCCGAATTGGCCGAACATGCGCCGCATGGCCTGCAGCTGACCGCGGGCGTGAAGTGGAACGATATCGAAGGTGTAGATGGTCATCGCGCCAAGGGCCAGGCCGTTAGCTATGCCAACGATGCCTCCCATGACGGCCAAGGGCCAAAAGCTCTTGGCGAAGGGGATGCCAATGAATCCAATGGCCGAGAATATCGCCGCCGGAGCCGCCGCCCACTTACGCCCCAGCTTGTCCGAGACGAACCCCGTGGGAACTATCATGGCGAAGGTAACCACACCCATGGCGCTGAACAGGAGTCCGGTGCTCGTCGCGGACAGACCGATCTGGTTCTGAGCGTAGAGCGGGAGCATGGTGTTGGTGACCTGCGTGCGGGTCATCTGGCCGAAAGTCGCCAAGAACAAAATGGCGTAGGTCATCCGGAAGTAGGGCTGGATCTCGCGGAACAGGCGCGGGTTGAACATCGGGCCTTGCCGCTGCGGACGCTGGACGTGAACGCCCCGCTGCACCAGCGAGAGAAGCACGACGACTCCCGCGGCGACGGCATAGGCGACGAACAGGCCACGCACCCCGACGGCATCGGTCAAAACACCGCCAATAGCTGGACCGAACGCCTGGCCGGTGCTGCCGATGCCCATCAATGCACTCATCTGACGACCACGCTGTTCGGGACTGACCATGTCGAACGCTGCAAACTCCCGCCCGAACGTCCATGCGCTCATGCCCAGGCCCCAGGCGAATTGCGATGCGAACAAGACGAGGAAATTGGGCGACACTACCGAGACAACCGCGCCGCCCATCGCGACCAGCGAGCCACCCACCATCAGGGCCTTGGTGCCCCAACGGTCCATTGCGGCTCCGGCGGGTATGAGCGAAAGCGTCTGTCCAATGAGCTGCGCAGTAATAGCTTGGACTGCAACGGCGCTGCTTACTCCGAAGAGCCGGCCCACTTCTGGCAGCGCTGGCACGATCATCCCTTGGCCAAGTGACATGAGCATGGACGGCAAGTACAAGAACAGTACGGCCCGTCCAAAGGACGAGGACCCGAAGCGCACGAGATCTCCTGAGATGGCTGCTTTGCAGATGAAGGCCAGACGCGGCGTGGCCCGAGGGCAACACTTACTGTACCACCGCCTTGCCGCCGAAGTCATGCTCCCAGGCGCGCCTCTACCATACGGCCACTGGCTACGGGCCTCGAAACGGAGGGGAGCAGCCTCGGTTAGAATGGCCGCCGATACTGAGATGGTGGGCCTGTAACCGTGTGGAGGCCTCCCGGTTCCCCCCGAGCTCGGCAGGCCAAGCTCCGGCCAGCTAGGGTTGTGGGGAATGCGCAGAAAGACCTATCTTCTCATCAAAAACCACGAACGAGGGAATACTCAGATGGCGCGAATACCTGGAATCCGGCGTGAGGATCTACCGCCAGAACAGCAACGTCACTACGACTATATTGCCGGTAACCGCCCGGAGGTCAGCGGGCCGTTCCCGCTGCTGCTGAACAGCCCTGACGTGGCGGAGCGGATCGCCCACGTGGGCACCTATGTCCGTTTCGAGACGACACTGGAGCCGCCGGTGCGAGAGCTGGCGATCCTGACCGTCGCACGGACCTGGGATTGCCAGTACGAGTGGACGGCCCACCAGCCCATGGCCGAGAAGGCTGGCGTACGGCCAGAGGCAATTGCCGCCGTCCGGGACCGCACCGCGCCACAGGGCCTAACGGATCAAGAAAGCCTGATCTTCCAGTATGTGGACGCGCTCCTTAGGACCCACCGTGTCCCCAACGAGACTTTCTCCCGGGTGCTGGCCTGGCTCGGACGGCAAGGAACGACAGACCTGACGGCCACGGCCGGCTACTACTCACTCTTGGCCTGCGCCCTGGACGCCTTCGAGGTCATGCCCCCGGCCGGG
>JBJKQC010000233.1:0-4066 GCA_046705745.1 Dehalococcoidia bacterium | reverse complement strand
TCTCACTCTCGGCCATCCGGGCGGCTTTATTGGTCGTCTCGTAGAGAAGTGGCATTGTCGCCTCGTGGGGTAATGGTCAACACCCAACTCTAGCATATGGCAAGGCGAGTGCGGATGGGCGGCCCGCATTGGCCCGCTGATGCATTCGCAACGCATTGACTCCTCATTCCTCCACTCTTACCGTCTGTCGGCAGAAACCACGGGCAATAAGGGAACGGGAGGATAAAGAGGTCATGGCCAGCGAAAATGGCGTTGAACCGCGTAAGGCTTTCCGGGGACTGGGCTCACTGGAAGGGCAGCTCATGGAGACGCTATGGTCGTCTCCGATACAGCTGTCCGTGCAGGAAGTGTGCGACCGCCTAGGCCCCGAACACAATTACAAGACGGTAATGACGGTGCTGAACCGGCTGGTTGAGAAGGACCTATTGAAGCGGGATCTGGATGGGCGCGCGTACAAGTACCGACCACGTCTTACACGCGACGACTTCCTGGCCGAGGCGGCAGGCGACCTCGTGCAAGGGTACGTAGGCACTTACGGGCCGGAGTCGGCGCGGCACCTCTCTTCCGCCGTCCGGTCCCTGGCTCCGACGCCCGCCGTCATTTCCGAGCCTCCTCCCGCGCCCGCCTTTTCCCGCTACGCTAGCATCTCCATGGAAGGCTGGGAGCGCCGTCTCGTTCCAGTGGGCGTCCTGCTGGCTGCCGCCGTCGGGCTACAACTCTTCCTGCTCATTCGTGGCCGTTAGCAGCAGACGCCTCAATCTCGGAAGCGGAAGAGGCGGACCGCCAAGAACGAAGACACGACGACCCACCCACCCAGCAGGGCCAACGCGCCGGCATCGGCCAAGGGCGTGCGGCCATCTATGGCGACGGTCTGCAAGACGTTGACAAGCGGCGTGAGCGGCAAGACCTGAACCAGCTTCGGGAGGAAGGAGGGCAAGCTGTTCACCGAGAAGAAGATGCCGGTGAAGAAGAGCATGGGCAAGACCACGATGTTGCCCAGGCCACTGGCGGCCGCCGGAGTCTTGGCGAAACCACCGACTATGAAGCCAATGTTTAGGAAAATTATGTTGCCGATGGCGGCCATGAGGAAGAGCCATCCGACGTTGCCATGAATCGTGCCGCCGAAGACGAATACGCCCACAGCCAAGATGACGCCGACTTGAACGAGGGCAAGCAGCATGTGAGCCAAAATAAAGCTGCTGAAGAACCGGCTCACCGGCAACGGGGTCGCCAGCAAGCGCTTGAACACCTTCTGGTCCCGATACATGGACAGTTTCACTGCGATGGTGATTATGGAGTTAAACATGAGCGCCATGCCAACCAGGCCCACGAGCACGACGTCAAAATAGCTCGCCTGCTGTCCGCTGATGGCTTCAGTCTGGAGGGCCAGCACGCGTGGCTGCCCGGTGAAGTTGAGGTTGATTTGGTCCACCACCTGTGCCAAGGCGCCGATAATGGCCTGGTTGGAGATGGCATTGGCGGGCTCGTAGAGAACCCGGAGCGGGACGGCGTCCTGGCTGGCGCCGACGTCGGCAAGCTGCGGGGGCAGAACGACGACGAAGTCGATGTTGCCATTCTGCAGGGCAGCCTGCGCGGCATCCAGCGTGTTCAGACCCGGCTTAAGGTCAACGAAACTCAAATGAGATACTTGTTCGGTTATGGAGTGTGAGAGGCTAGTGTTGGCCTGGTCAATGATGGCGCCCGTGACGTTGGTGGGGCCACTGCCGATATCAAGCAGGCCGAATACCACGACGAAAACAAGGGGAAAAGCAAGCGCCCAGAAAAGGGTCTGACGGTCCCGCAGGATGAGGCGGAGATTCGCAACGAAGAGGGCCATTACGAGACAGTCTCCGCTTGTTCAATGGTGCGGCCGGTCAAGCTGAGGAATACATCTTCCAGGGTGGCAGGGCGTATTTCCAAATGCTCGAGCTTGCAACCCTGTTGGCTCACCAGCCGCCGGATGGCTTCGACGGCCTCTAAGGCATCGGACGTACGCAGGCGGTATTCGTTCGGTTGGGCGTGCGTGACTTCGGCACCGGGTAGGTCGGACAGATCAAGCGGGCGGGACGTGTCGAAGGTAACGGCGTAAGCGTCAGGCATTTCTCGAACTAGATTACGGGGTGTATCCAGTGCGACAATTCGCCCGCCGTCCATGATGGCCACTCGATCACAGAGTAATTCCGCCTCTTCCATATAGTGCGTGGTGAGGACGATGGTGCGGCCTTGCCCGTGGACTTCCCGCACGAGATCCCACATATTATGCCGCGCCTGCGGGTCCAGCCGGGTCGTTGGCTCGTCTAAGAAAACAACTTCGGGCGAGTTGACCAAAGCGGCAGCAATGGTGAACCGTTGCTTCTGGCCACCTGACAGTTGCTTGACTTGCGCTTCGGCCTTTTCGGACAGATCAACGAGGCGTAAGAGGTCTTCCGGCGCAACCGAGCGATCATAGAAGCTACCGAATAGCTCCAGGATTTCGCGCAGCTTGAGGAACTGGAAATAGGAGGATGCCTGAAGCTGCACGCCCATCCGAGCCTTGGCAGCCTGGGCCTGAGCATGACTGTCAAATCCCATGACCAGCGTTTTGCCGGCATCGGGCTTCTGCAGGCCCTCAATCAACTCCAACAGCGTCGTTTTACCAGCGCCGTTCGGCCCAAGTATGCCGAACACCTCACCATGGTGAACGTCGAAGGTGACGCCGGCCACCGCAGTGACGTCTCCAAACCGTTTGACTAGATCCTGCACCTGAATCACGAACTTTGGTCTATCTTCCACCGGTCCTGCCTGCCTAAAATGGCCTCATATGGGTAGACGGTCTTGCATTCAGCGAGGGCTTCGTCCTCCACCTTCTTGTCCGCCCCCCCTTGAAGAGAGAGGCGACGGAACAAAGAACCGCCAAGGGCGAAGGAGCTGCGCGGTACCCTCCACGTGCAGACCGTTCTGATTAATCTACGTTTCTAACTGGGCTGGCGGGCTTCTATTTTGGCCAACTTCTCCACGGCCTTGACGATGGCCTGAGTGCCTTCGTCCCCCAGGCCCTCGGCTTCCAGGGCGGTAAAGTACTGCCTGGCTAGAGAGGTTACCGCCAGCGGCACGTGGTGTTCTTGGGCTGCCTCCAGAATAAGGCGCAGATCTTTCTGCTGCAGCTTCACCATGAAGCCGGGGGCGAAGTCGCCCTGAGCCATCCGCGGGCCGAGGTTGGAAAGCTGCCAAGACCCGGCAGCCCCGCCAGCGACTGCTTCAATGGTCTTGAGCAGGTCCGCATCGTGAGCGGCCGCGAAGACAAGCGCTTCAGCCACGGCCGTGGCCGTTCCAACGACGAGGATTTGGTTGACCAGCTTCGTCGTCTGGCCCATCCCTGACGGGCCCATGTAGGTGATGGTTTTGCCCATGGCTTGGAAGATGGGCAGGCAGCGGTCGAAGATTTCTTTCTCGCCGCCGACCATGATGCTGAGCGTCCCCTGCTGGGCGCCCCACGAGCCGCCACTGACCGGCGCATCCAGCATGCCAACGCCGCGGGCCGAAAGCCGGGCCGCAAACTCACGGGTGGCGCTGGGGGAAATGGTGCTCATGTCAATGAGCACGGAGCCAGGTCTCATCGCCTGAGCGAGACCGCCCTCACCATCAACCACCTCGAGCACGTCCGGGGTGTCAGGGAGCATGGTTATGACCATGTCTGAGTCCCTGCCTATTTCTGCGATGGAGGCGGCAACTGTCACTCCGCCGTCCCCGAGCGCCTCGGCCTTGGACCGGGTGCGGTTGTAGGCGATGACGCTGAAGCCCGCCTTGGCCAGGTTACGGGCCATGGGAGCACCCATGATGCCGGTGCCCACAACGCCAATTGTCTCTGCCATCAGCGACCTTCCTCAACGGCCTTTATGGACTCCACGTACTGCTTCGTCCCCGCCGCCAGCAGCTGGCTCGCGCCGGTCAGGAAGAAGCGGATGCCGCGGTCGCGCCAGTAGGCGTAGTCTTGGGCGTCGCGGGCGATGGTCCCGGCGATTTTGCCCCCGGCGTTGATCTTGTCGCTGAGCCGCTCGATGGTCTCCAGCACCGTCGGGTGCTTTGT
>JBJKQC010000232.1:0-6163 GCA_046705745.1 Dehalococcoidia bacterium | reverse complement strand
ACGCGGCGCTGCTAAAGTATCGCACGAAGACCCCGCGCCGGGCCATGCCCTCGTACACGTTGCTTCCCTTCCCGTCCGGCACGCGGCAGAGGAGGAAGTTCGCATCCGACGGCAATACCCTCACGCCGGGGAGCCGGCCGAGCATCTCCCGCGTCCGCTCTCGCTCGGACACAATGCGCCGCACACGCTCCAGCAAAACGTCCGCGTCATCCAGGGAGGCCAGCAGCGCGGCCTCAGCCGCCTGGCTCACACTGTAGGGCGGCTTCGCCTTCATGAGCACGCTGGCCAGCTCCGGCGCCATCGCTCCATAACCGACGCGGAGTCCGGCCAGGCCGGCCCACTTGCTCAGGGTGCGCAGCACCACAAGGTTGGGGTGTCGGGGGACCAGAGACGCGACGCTGACGCCGTCGAACTCCACGTAGGCCTCGTCCACCATCACCAGGCAACCGGACTCAAGCAAGCGCTCGATGGCCGTCCCCGGCGTGCTATTGCCCGATGGGTTGTTCGGCGAGGCAATCACAATAATCTTGACGCTGGGGTCTGACGCTGCGGAAAGCACAGCCTCCACGTCCACCTCGAAAGCGGGCCCTCGCTGCACTGTCACGGTCCTGCCGCCGCAGACCTGCGCTGTGAAGCTGTACATGCCAAAGGTGGGGACGCAGTTGAGGACAGCCTCTCCGGGCGCGAGCAGCGAGCGGAACAATAGGTCGATAATTTCGTCGCTGCCGTTGCCCACCACAATGTGCTCAGGCCCAATCCCCTTCTGGCCGGCGCGGGCCAAGAACTCGCTCACCGCCTTCCGCATGGCCACCTGCATGGGGTCCGGGTAAAGGTGGACCCGGTGCAAGTTGGCCAGCGCCTGCAAGACCTTTGGCGATGGCCCGTAAGGGTTCTCGTTGCCATTGAGCTTGACGATCTGGGACTCAGGGATGCCCGCCTGCTGAGCAAGCACCTCCGGAGGGTCGACGGGCTCATAGGCGTCCAGCGCAAGCACGTGCGGCTGCACCAGGTCGATGATGCCGCGTTTGGTCTTACTCCTGGGGCCTGCCTTCCAACCGCATCTCCACTGCCCGCGCGTGGGCCGTGAGCCCTTCGGCGCGAGCGATGGCCGCGGCGGCTGGGCCTGCGCCCATCAGTGTGGCCTTGCTCAGAGATACGACCGGCACGTGGCGGAGAAAGTGGTGGACGCCGAGGTACGACGCGTAGCGAGCGGTGCCGGCGGTGGGCATGACGTGACTCGGCCCTGCCACGTAATCGCCCATCACCTCCGGCGACTGCTCTCCAATGAAGAGCCCGCCCGCATTCCGCACGCGCGGTGCGTAGGAGACCGCGTTCTCCACTAGCAGGCACATGTGCTCCGGAGCGAAGGCGTTGGCGAGGTCGATAGCCTGCTCCACGCTGTCCACGACCACGCCCACGCCCTGGCGGTCCACCGCCTGTCTCGCCACGGATTGCCGCTCCAGCCGCTGGAGCTGCGACTCGATCTCCGCCGACACGCGCTCGGCCAAGCCGGCATCCGTGGTGATGAACACGGGCGAAGCCATCTCGTCGTGCTCGGCCTGGGCCAGCAAGTCGGCAGCGCACAAAGCGGCGTCGGCGGATGCATCGGCGATCACCACAGTCTCGGTAGGTCCGTAGAGACCGTCAATGTCCACGTGGCCGTAGACCTCACGCTTGGCGATGGAGACGAATATGTTGCCCGGCCCGCAAATCTTGTCCACCTTGGGCACCGTCTCCGTGCCGAAGGCCATGGCTGCGATGCCCTGCGCCCCACCGACAGCAAAAACTCTGTCCACAGCAGCGATGTGCGCGGCGGCCAATGTGGCAGGGCTGGGCCACGGCGTGCACAAGACGACCTCGGAGACGCCGGCCACTCTTGCCGGAATCGCGGACATGAGCACGGTAGACGGGTATTGAGCGCTGCCACCGGGCACGTAAAGTCCTACGCGCTCAATGGGCACCACGCGCTCGCCATAACCGGCGTGCTCGTCGTGCCAGCCCTTCGGCATGCACGCCGAGGCATAGGCCCCGATGCGGCCCGCCGCCATTTCCAGCGCCCGGCGTAGATCGGAAGGAATCTCCAAGAGCGCGGAGGCCCACTGCTCTTTAGGGACCTCCATGTCTTCGATGTCAGCCCCGTCGATGCGCTTGGCGTAATCACGCAGGGCGGCATCGCCCTTGGCACGGACGTCCGCCACGATCCTTCGCACCGCCTGCGTCGCCGTCTGCGGCTCGCCAAAGATTGCGGCAGTCCGCTGCGCCGAGGCAGGCGTCAACTCCGGCTCTTCATATCCGGGCCGGCGGGTCAGCAGCGCCTGGCCCTGTTCCATACCGTGGACGATGCGCATCACGCCAGCTCCAACTCCCTGAGCAGACCGGCGTAGGCCGTGCTTTCCTGGTGGAAAACGTAGTCCGCCTTGGAGACAGTGACAGACGCGCCCCCAATGGCCCTGAAGTGGTCCACCACGGGCGTGAGGTGCGGCCGCCTAACGAACACAGTAACGGCGAACCACTTGCCGGGGCCGCTGTATGGAAAGACCCTTGCGACGGTGGGGCCCTGCATGCCGCCCGCCTCGGGTTGCTCCATGACCTTAGCCGCCACCTCTTCCTCGGAGTTTCCTTGGACGTTGGCAGTGACGCCCACATAGCCGCCGGCGTTTTGGTGAGCCTCCATGCGCTCGATGACGTCGCGCGCCTGCTCCAAGCGCTCGCGGTGCTGGCGCAGCAGGCGGCGGTTGCCAACCAGCACGCCCTGGGACTCCAGCACCGTACCGTCATCCAAACGCTTCAGGCGGTTCTCTCGGAGGGTGACGCCGCTGGCGGTGAGGTCCACGATGATGTCCGCATAGCCCATGGCGGGCGCCGCTTCCAGCGTGCCGCTAACGGCGGCCAGGCTAAAGTAGTTGACACCGTGCCTGAAGAGGAAGCGCTGGACAAGGCGGGGGTACTTGGTAGCTACCCGCAGCTCCCTGCCTGTCTCACGGAACTCAACAGAAAGGTCGGCCAGATCGGCCATGGAGTCCACGTCCACCCAGGCGTCCGGCACCGCGACAACCAGCTCGCACCTGCCGAATCCTAAAGCCGGCATGATAAGGAGCGTGTCGCCCTGCTCGATCCGGCTTTCCATGAAACGGTCGTAGCCGACGATGCCCAGGTCGGCGTTGCCGTCCTCCACCTTCAGCGTGATGTCCGCCGTCCGCTGGAAGATGACCTCCACGCCGGGCACGGCTGGAAGCGTGGCGGTATAGCGCCGGGGGCTCGGGCGGCTCACGGGCATGCCGCACTCGGCCAAGAACCGTAGCGTCGGCTCGTGCATATCACCGTCGCTGGGAATGGCGACACGGAGTCTCCCATCAAGTCGGGGGCCTCCATCTGACCGCAGCCCGCCGTTAGACCTGCCGTTCGTTAACTCCACCGTCCGCACCTACTCGCATCACCGTTGTCAAACCCCGCTGCTTCGCGTACCTGGCCGCCTGGAAGTCATTTCTGCTGAGCAAGTCCAGTTCCGCAGGAATACCCTGGGAACGCAGGCGCTCGGCCGTGGCTACCGCCTGCTGGATCTTCGTCTCCTGAGCAGTCACAAGCACCCGAGTCGGAACCGTCATCTCGTCTTCGCCGAAGTCCCCGGGCAGGAGATCCAAGACCCGCTCCAGCGCATAGGCAAACCCCAAGGCCGCCACGTCACTACCGCCATTCCCCAGCGCCTTGACCAGGCCGTCGTAGCGCCCGCCACCGCCAAGTGCTGGTACGCCTTGAATCTTGGCGTGATCGACGTCGAACACCATGCCGGTGTAATAGGCGAGGCCCCGTGCCACCCCCAAGTCCAGGACCACCGGAACGCCCTTTAAGTCATAGAGGGCCAGCGCAGCCAGCAAGCGGTCCAACGGTTCCAACACTGATTCGGGCAGGCCGTAACGGCGCACCAGCTTCCCCAGCCGCACGCGGACAGTCGAGGTGGGGCCGGTAAGGGCCACCAGCTCACTGGAAAATGCCATCGCCTTCTCAATGATCTCAGGGATACCGGCCTCCCTGAGCTTCCTCAGATAGCGACGGTATATCTCCTCCGGGGTCCGCTGGCCGGTAAGCCCCGTGACGCCCTTGCCTAGGAAGCCCTGCACCATCTCCTCTGCCTCGCCGGCCTCCATCCGCTGGGCAAGCAGGGACAGCCTTCGCCCCTCATCCTCTTGCAGCAAGCCGAGCTGATGCGCGCGGGCGCGGACTTCAGCAGCGCCAGTATCTCCCTGTCGAAGATGACCAAAGCTGCTGAGGACGAACACACGAGCACGCTCTGAAAGGCCCAGCCCTTCGAGCATGGCATTGACGACGCCCACATGGCCGATGCGAAGGCGGTGTCCGGTAACCCCGAGGGCGCTGAGTCCCTGCGCTGCTAAGGCAAGGACCTCGGCGTCAGCGAATTCACCCTCCACGCCGAACATCTCGGCACCGAGCTGCTGGAACTCCGTGGCAGCCGCCTCCGGGCCTTCGTAGCGGAACACAGGGCCACAGTACTGCCAGCGCTGGGGCATCGGGCCCTCTAGGAGGCCTTCGGCGAAGGCCCGCACCACCGACGAGGTGAACTCCGGGCGCAGGCTTACCCGGCGGCCGGACGGGTCCGTGAAGCTATACATCCGTGCGGCAAGCTCTCCGCCGGACTTCCGCAGAAACAGCTCGGTGTTCTCAAGGATGGGCGTGCCTATGACGGTGTAGCCGCGACGGTCGAGGAATCGTTCGAGCCGTTGGCGGATGATGGCCAGGCGGCGCCAAGTGGCTGGCGAAAAGTGTCGCGCGGGTTTCACGCGTCGCTCCGGGTGTTCTCTGACGCGCGGGCGCGCGTTGCGGTCATTCTAACGGACGTGGCCACGGCCAGCAATGCAGCCAGCGAACGACAGCCACCGCAGACCGCTGCACAGGCCGATCCCGCTACTGACAGACTCTAGTCCCGCACGAGCTTGTACACCTCTTTCAACGCCGCGGGCGATGGCTTGAGCGCGCCGGACTCGATGCGGTGGACAATATCGGTGACGGCCTCGCAGTACGGCGTCGGAATGCCGTGGGCCGCACCCTTCTTGGCCACCAGCCCGCTGAAGTAGTCGATCTCCGACTTGCGGCCGCGCATGACGTCTTGCAGCAATGAGGTCGTCGCGTCGTCGCTGACGCGCGTGGCGCGCTCGGCCAGCCGCCGCTCCACGGACTTGTCCCGGCCCTCGGCGTTGGCATACACCTCCTCGCTGGTGTAGTCGCCCAGGATCTTGGTCAGCTTGTAGCCTTCGGCCTCTGCGACGCGCAGGACCTCCGCGGCCAGGTGGACCTGGATATAGCAGGAGTCGGCGTTGCCCAGGGCGAGCTTGGAGCGCAGGCGGCTGATGCCGGAGACGGGGTTCATCATGGTGTTGTTGGCCAGCTTGGACCAGCGCTCGTACGTGAGGTTATCGATGGGCTTGGCTGTCCAGACATCGTTGATAATGCCCGCCACTTCCCTGGCCTTCTCGCCGGCGGGACGCATGTACTCACCAACGTAGACGCCCGGCAGGTCGGCGCTTTCGCTGGCGCGGCTGACGGACTGCGTGGCGGTGATGTGGCCGGGCTCCAGCAGGACCGCATTGACGAGGATGACACCGCCGACAACCCGGTCCGCGCCGAGCGCAGGAACCAGCCACTCCTCGTTGATGCTGTTCTGCGTGCTCACGACCAAGGCGTCCGGCGCCAGGTACGGCCGCACTCGCTCCAGAGCCAACATGGTGTCATAGGACTTGACGGCCATGAACAAGATTTCGATAGGCCCCGGCAAGGTGTCTAGCTGCTCTGGCGCTATCACGTGCGGGCGGTGCGTCTCCTCCCGCCCTGCATCATGGATGACCAGACCATTACGCGCTATCGCCTCCCGATGGGCCTGCCAAGGGTCGATGAGAGTCACATCGTGCCCCGCCGTCGTGAGGCGCGCCCCAATCTGCCCGCCGATGGCCCCGGCGCCGTACACTGCCAATCGCTTCGTCATGCGCTTCTCCTCGTTGGTTGCTCATTGGATATGCGGGAATCTCGCGGCAGGTAGTGTGAATGAATATGGTCCTGACTGGGAGATTCCGAGGCAGTGTCGTGCACCTACAGATACCCGTGCTCACGCCAGAACCGTTCCGCGGCGGGATGCAGGGGCACGTCCATGGGG
>JBJKQC010000231.1:0-2755 GCA_046705745.1 Dehalococcoidia bacterium | reverse complement strand
GCGTGATACACGACTGCGAACAGGACAGGATATGCAGTGAACACGAGTGATGCACCGCTGACCGCGAAGAACCAGACGATAAGCAATCGCCCCAAGGGGCTATAAAGCGAGCGCGCAAGATCACTCCAGGCAATGCGGCCGATGTGGTGTTGTGTGGTGGCAAGGGTCGTTTCTGCGTGGGCCGCCAGCGCCGTTATCGCTACCCTGCGAGGTCCTTTTGCCACGTCCGTTGGGGCTGTGAGCAACCGGATGGCCAGGTAGGCGCCGAGCAGGCCGAGTCCTCCACCAACAAAAAGGCCTGTGCCACTCGCTGCGCCGGCGAAAGCTGCCGATAGCACCAAACCAAGTACTTGGCCCGCAGCAAACGTGGTGAGCAGCCAGCCGATGCGCTCATCCCATTCCTTCCGGGGATGGCGGTCCACCACCAAGAGCACCGCGATGGTCGAGGCCGCCGTCTCACCGATGCCGAGCAGGAGGGCGAGCGCGCTCCATGCTACCGGGTTATCGGTCAGCGGCATGAGCCCGCCACCCGTGGCCAGGAGCAACAGCGCCGCGGCCAGCGTCTCACGGTGCCGATGGTGCGTGGCCATGAGGGCAAACAAGGGTGCGGCCACCCCGGCCAGGTTGGAGGCCGCGATGACCAGGCCGAGCGCCTCGGCGCTGCCCCTGCTGGCGATAAGCTGGGGCAGCAACATGGTCGCGATTCCGGAGCCCACGAGACCGGCGATGCCGTAGACGAGATACCAAGGTTCCGACCAGCGTCGAACGGAAACGCCGGACTGGCGGACGGCGTGGAGCCACCGTTCGAAAAGCGAACGAGTCATTGCACGTCCGATAGGCCGCTTGAGGCGGGCAACGTTTTCGGAGGCCAAAGCCGTATTGGAGCCATGCCCGTGCGAGGTTAGCGCAAGTTTGCTGGCGGCGAAAGCGGCGCAATCCTCGACCATGCTCTCGAAATGCTTCCAGTCTCCCTCGACCCGTCGAGATGCCATGCCTATAGCAACGTCTTGGAAAAGGACTGGAACCGATGCGTGGCGCCGCGCCGCAGTGCTATGAGATTAGATTTGCGACATGGCGAGGGATTATGGGATAGGCTGTAAGACGGAGTCTTGAGTTTGCAAGAGAGGAGCGCTGCCCATGGTCCAGCAGGGAACTTACACGGTAGAAGAGTTTGGTCACGACGTGCGCCAGGTGCTCGACACTTGGGGCAATGGGATGGACGCCGTGCTGCGGTTGGGCCGGCTGCTTCAACAGCTCGGGGCGGAGAGCGCTCTCCCTGATCTGTGGAAAATCGGTGAGCCCGCGAAAATCAGCAGCGGACTGCCGGGCCGTCGCCTGTACGACGACCCCGACAACAAGTTCCGGCTGCTCTTGGCGCAGTATGCGCCGAACATGGCGACGGCGGTCCACAGCCACGAGGGTTGGGTCGTGCTGAACATCCTCAGCGGCAGCGAGCATTACACGAGCTGGCGGCGGGTCGACGATGGCTCCATTCCCACGCGTGCCCAGCTTGAGCTGGCGCAGGACCACCACATCTTGGAGGGCGAGATCGGCTATCTGTTCAACGAGCCATTCAACGTACACCGGCAGGCGGCCGAGTCTACGGGCGCCGTGGAGCTGGTGCTGATGAAGGGTAGGGGACAGCGGCTCGTGCACATTGACGAGGACACGGGCGAGTGCTCGCAGCCCATGGACCTCGGCCGCTGAGAAGCCGCTGGAGGGGACAGTGGCCTTACCCAGCAGGTGTTTCACCCTCACGCTCCTCCATCAGAGGAGAGGAGACCATGAGGGGCGCTGAGGCGTCAGTCCAACTCGCTGCGGAACTCCTTATAGAGCCTGCCGATCAGCGTCGGGAGCCGGTCCTCCTGACGGCCCCACGATGAGAACGAGCCGAGCCTGATGTCCCGCCGGGCCTGCTCTTCGTCCAGTCCCGCTTCGAAGGACCGTCGCACTTGGCCGATGATCAGCGCCAGGCACTCCTCCATCTCCGCCATGTCCTGCATTTTGCCCAGTGGCCCGTGCCCCGGCACGACATGGTCACAGGGCAGCTGCCGGACTGCGCCTGCCACCCTGAGCCAGTCCGACGGAAATCCGTCGCGGGCGTTCGGGATGTACCGGTGAAAGGCGATATCGCCAGCAATGAGGACGCCGTCGTCGGGAAGGTGGACCACGATGTCGCCACGCGTGTGCGCCCGTCCTAGGTAGCGCAAGTGGATGGGGCGCGAGCCAAGGTGAATGGTCAAGCCTTCGCTGAAGGTGAGGTTCGGCGGCGTGGCCGGAAGCTGGCTCATCTCGGGCCATGCGGCGGGATAGAGGTCGCGGAGGAAAGCTCGGTGGGAGTCCCACTCGCCTAGCAGGTCGTCCCGGCAGGTATGGTGGGCAAGAATGGGCGCCGCTGGCAGCACCGCGTTGCCGAAGGTGTGGTCACCGTGCCAGTGGGTATTCACGATGTAACGTACCGGCGCGTCCGTGACCGCGCGCACCTCTTTCATGAGCCGGCCGGCGAGCGTGGCCGTCATGAGGGTGTCGATGACGATGACGCCGGCGTCATCCACTATGAACGCGGCGTCGGTGGCGCCGGCTGGCTGGATGAATGCGTACACCCCTTTGGCCACCTCGATGGCGCCCGTGGGGTAGGCATCTGTTGTCACTGTGCTCCTCCTGTCTTCGAGCTAACGCTACAGGGAGCGCAGCTTGCGTATGACCTGCTCAGCCAGGATGTCGATCGTCCGCTGCACGACGACTAGCGTCCGGG
>JBJKQC010000230.1:0-11668 GCA_046705745.1 Dehalococcoidia bacterium | reverse complement strand
CTGGTTGGACCTGGTTGTCGAAGACGGTGGCAGCCAGCTGCTGGCGGTCCAAAGCCATGGCGAACGCCATGCGGACCTTGGGATCATCGAAGGGCGGCTTGGTGGTATCGAAGCCGATGTAATCGGTGCTGAGTTGCGGCGAGACTTGTAGGGTGCCGTTCAAGCCGCCCGTGGGGTTTTTGGCGCGGTCGACGGTGGACCCGCCAATGAAGGCGACGTCTACCATTCCAGCCTCATACATGTCGACAGGGGAGGCTTGGTTGGTCAGAAATACCAGGTGTTGGAGAGAGCTGGGCGCGTAGTAGCCGTCGAAGCGGTCGAGCAGGAGGCCCTGCCCTTGCTTCCACTGGTCTAGCTTGAATGGACCGGAACCAATGATGGTGCCCTGCCACCAGTTGAATCCCTTGCCCTCGATGGACTGGGGGTCGACGATGGCGGCCGTTGGGTAGGTGAGTTTTTCCAGGAAATAGGGCTTGGGCGCATCGATCGTGATGCGGACAGTGCTTGGATCGATCACCTGCACGCCCCGCACGCTGTTGGTCTTGCCTTGCAACTTGTCCATGACCCCTACGATGTCGCCAAGGTACTGCGCGGCCGTGGGGCTTTTCAGCGCGGGGTCCGTGGCCCGCTCGATGGAGTACTTCACATCCTGGGCCGTTATGGGAGTGCCGTCCTGGAAGGTGATCCCGTTTCGCAAGTGGAAGGTGTAGACGGTGCCGGTGGAATCGACAGTCCAGGAGCTTGCCAGCGCAGGTTGGACGTGGAGGTGCTGGTCGAGGCGGACGAGACCGCTGAACAGCTCGGACACGATGAGGTGTGAGTCCGAGTCACGGCTCATGGCCGGGTCCAGGGTGATGGG
This sequence comes from Dehalococcoidia bacterium, assembly GCA_046705745.1. Classification (GTDB taxonomy): domain Bacteria; phylum Chloroflexota; class Dehalococcoidia; order Lucifugimonadales; family Australimonadaceae; genus JBJKQC01. The sequence continues at coordinate 10,809 of JBJKQC010000230.1, read as the reverse complement.
GTCAGTCCAGGGAATGGTGAGGGTCTGGTCCGGCGGCACGTTGAAGGGCGAAGGTGGGAAAAGGACGAAACTGGACAGCATCTTAGCGATGGCGTCGGCGTTCTGGGTGAAGACGAAGTCCGGCCCATTGACGGCGACGATCAGTGTGCGCGCGCCGTCGGCCGCGACCAACAGCCTGAGGCGAATAGGCTGGCCGGAATTGGGGTCGAGGATGTCCACCTGCTGAGCGCTCACGCCACTGTCGAGCTTCAGGCCGACGGGCGTGGAGGTCTTGCCGTTGGGCATTGTGCTCTGGAAGTACCCCAGGTAAGCATTGAAGCGATCAGCAAGCGAAACGCTGGAGTCCGTGAGGTCCGTGTAGACGGCCAACTGGGCGCCGCTGGGGCCGCTGAGAGTCACGGCCGGGCCCTGTGCCTGGAAGGGCGCGGCGGCCCAGCCTTGGGGATAGTAGAAACCAACGCCGTCGACTGGGTCCAACTCCTCTTGGTAACCGGTCGGCGCCGGTCCTAGAGGGCTGGGAAGCGGAGTGGCTGTGGGTGTAGGCGAGGCCGCCGATGTGGGTGTTGAAGTTGGTGTCGGCGCAGCCGGTGTCGCAGCGCTGCCGGCCCCACGGCAAGAGGTCAAGACCAGCAAGCAGACGAGCACAAACGTGGGCGCGAAGAACCGAAACCAGTGAGTTGCAGGTCGCCAGAAGTAGGTTGCATGGCCGCGACGGAGGGACCTTGTGGGAAGAGAGTCAGAGGAACAAGGCATGGCTGCTCACATTCAGTGCTTGGTCAGGCACGCGGATGTCACCAGGACGGCCGCCAGGGTCTCCGGCGATCGCCCGAGCGCCGGAAAGCATAAGCGAAACGGGCTACTCCCGCTCTACGCTTGCTAACAGATACGCTCGGATGAAGGGGTCCAGTTCTCCGTCCAGCACCAGATCAGGGTTCGTCGTCTCCTGGCCCGTGCGGTGGTCCTTCACCATCTTGTACGGGTGGAGCACGTAGGAGCGTATCTGATTGCCCCAGCCGGCGGCCACGTGTTCGCCCTTCAGCTTTGCACGTTCCTCGGCGCGACGCTGGAGCTCCTGCTCCATGAGGCGGGCGCGGAGGATCTTGAGCGCGGCCTCCTTGTTCTGGAGCTGCGAGCGCTCGTTCTGGCAGGAGACGACGAGGCCCGAGGGCAGGTGCCTGATGCGGACGGCGGTGGAGTTCTTCTGGACGTGCTGTCCGCCAGCGCCGCTGGCCTTGAAGGTGTCAATCTCCAGGTCATCAGGGTTGATCTGAACGTCGACATCGCCCTCGGCCGCCGGAAGCACCTCCACCAATGCGAAGGACGTGTGGCGAGCGTGGGCGGCGTCAAAGGGCGACTGGCGAACGAGGCGGTGGACGCCGCGCTCCGCCTTGGCGTAGCCATAGGCGTGGTCGCCGGTGAGCTCCAGCGTGGCACTCTTGATGCCAGCTTCCTCACCTTCAGATAGGTCGAGTATTTGGGGCTTGAAGCCCTGGCGCTCGCCCCAGCGGGTGTACATCCGAAGAAGCATCTCCGCCCAGTCCTGCGAGTCCGTGCCGCCCGCGCCGGCATGGATAGTCAGCAGCGCGTTGCGGTCATCGTAGTCGCCAGAGAGAACCAGGGAGAACTCACGCTCCTCGGCTTCTTTGAAGAGGGTCTGGGCCTCGGCGCTGAGCTCTTGGAGGAGGGACTCGTCCTGGGACTCGATAGCCATGTCCAACAGCTCGATGGCAGAACGCAGACGAGATTCCAGCCCGCGCCAGCCGTCGATGGTGGAGCGCAAGCGGGCAATCGCGCGCATGATGTGCTGCGCGTGTTGGGGGTCGTTCCAGAAATCGGGTTGGGCGGAAAGGGTTTCTAGACGCGCGGCCTCGGCTTCTTGGGCAGGGAGGTCAAAGACGCACCAATATCCCAGCGACGTGGGCTTCCAAGGCGGCGAGGCGGTCTCGCAACTCTTCCATCCGTGCGGCTCCAATCAAAGGGGAAATCAAGGGCGAGCAGTCCGATACCAGTATACCACGGGAGGCGATGACGGCCTGACGGACGGCAGTTGAAGCAGGCGATAGCCGTGTGCTAGAGTTGTTTCCAGGGTCGGGGTGTGGCGCAGTCCGGAAGCGCACTTGCATGGGGTGCAAGGGGCCGTTGGTTCAAATCCAATCACCCCGACCAGTGTTTCTTCGCTGACAGGGACTCCACGGAGTCCCTCTCTTCTTCTCAGCCTCCGCGAGACAAGCATTAAGCAAGTCAACGCCCAGGCTGGCACGCCTCCGAGAGCGGCCTTTCCAAAAACGGCTGTTCAAGTACCCCACCTCTCATTTTTGCCCCATTTCCGAGGCCTTAGGACCCTGACAAACAGGGCAGCCATCCGTTACGTAATTATGATAGTCATCCATCTTGCTTAGGAGAAACGAATGCGCCTATTGTCTGTTTTGCTTATGGCCCTTGCATTGGTTGCGGCGGCGGCTTGCAGCTCCCCAGCACAGACCCCAACCCCGTCAGCTACAGCAACCCTCTCCGCAAGCCCAACGGCAACCGCGACTCCTGTACCGGGAAGCGCCACGTCAACCTCAACTCCCATCCCAGGGAGTGGAACGCCAACGTCAACTCCTTCCTCGGGAACTCCGCAAGGCTTCTTCCTGAAGGTCCTCCAGCCGCAGCCGGACTCAACGGTGAGCACCGTCCAAGTGACGGTGAGCGGCCAGACCACGCCTGACGCAGTAGTGACGGTGAACGGCCAGACAGTAGATGTGGCGGCCGACGGCAGCTTCTCCACCACGGTGACCCTCAGCCAGGGGACGAATTCAATCGAGGTCGTGGCATCGGACTTCGCGGGAGACCAGCAGTCGGCGGAGATACCGATCATTTACATTCCGCAGTCGTAAATGGGGCAGGCCTAGTCCTGATGGACTAGGCAATGAGGCGTTATCTGTATTGGAATGCGTCGCCGGGCACGCCTCGGGGCGGCCTAGGCAGACGACAGGAGGGCAAAAGGCCTTGTTGAGCACACTGATACATCAATCGTTGAAGAAGGTCGCAACGGTCGGCGCGGCAAGCGCGCTGGTGCTGGGGATAGCCGGCACGGCGATGGCGGCCACTCCGACGCCAAGTTCAACGGCAGATCCAACAGCGACGGCAACGCCGACTGTTGACCAGACAGCAACTCCGACTCCCACAGCAACTTCGACAGTGGACGCGACAGCGACCCCAACGTCCCAGGCCAAGCATGGATACTTCGGCGACGTCACGGCCAAGGACAGCGGGTCTTTCACCATTCAGACGCCACAGGGGAACAGCCTGGACATCCAGGTTGACGGCCAGACTCAGTACAGAGACCCCGGCGTAGCAACTCCGACCATTGACAGCGTCACAGTTGGCGCGCGAGTGGCGGTGCTGGCCGAAAGCAGCGGCAGCACGACGACTGCGCTGCAAGTGATGGTGATACCCGGCCACCCACAGAGCCAGCACCTGGTGCTGACGGTGGTCAGCGTCAACGGCAACACGCTGACGGGACAGGACACCAACGGCAACCAGGTGACTGTGCAGATGGGCCAGCCGGTCGACCCGAGCTTGGTAGGGCAGACGATCACTTTCATCGGCCGGCCCGGCACGCAGTCCAATCAGTTCGACGCCCACGCCCAGGTGAACATCGACCAGATCGTCAGCCGATTGCAGAACCAGATCCAGCAGCTCAAGACGGCCAGTCAATCCGACCCAGCTAAGCAGCAGATGCTGGACCGGATCCAGGAGCGGTTGGCGGACAACATGCAGCAGCACCTGGACCAACTCGCACAAGTGCGAGCCCGGGTCCCCCAGCAGGCACAGGCCGCCTTTGACGCCGTGATCCAGGCGACGAAGAGCCGCTACCAGCAGCAATTAAGCGATCTGGGCAGCCAGGCTGCGAAGGTCCAGGCACGGTTGACGGCGAGCGTAGCGACGGGGGCAGTGTCCGCAGTGGACACGAGCGCCGGGACGCTGACCGTTCAGCCGGCCTCCGGCAACAGCGTGACTGTGAAGGTCACGAGCGGCACGCAAATTCAAGGCGGCGGCAGTCTAAGTGCGATCAAAGTAGGCAGCCAGGTGATCGTTTGGTATGACGGGTCGAGCATGGATGCGACGGTGGTGAGGGTCATGGGTGATGGCGCTCCGTCGAGCACGCCTAGCGGCACTCTTAGCAGCAATCCTGGCGGCGGCAATGGCGGTGCCTCTAGCGGCACGCCGGGCAGCGGCCACGGCGGCAGGCCGTAAACAACGGCCTGCGTGCCTGTAGCGAAGAGGGGCCCCGAAACATGGGGCCCCTCTTTTTGCCTGCTCACCTGTTTGTCCGGCAGATTTCCAGATTCATGCACCCATGGCCGCCGGCGCGGCGGCCCGACGGATGGCACGATGCACAGTGCGGGGGCTGACGTTGAACCGGCGCGCCACTTCAAACACGCTCAGCCGCTCTTCCCGGTAGGCCGACAGCACTTGCAGGTCTCTGCCTTGCCGCCGGTACGCTTGGTACCAAGCGGGGTCGTCATATTTGCACTTTGGGAGAGGGCACTCCAAGCAGGAGGCGGATACCTCGCACCCATTGTCGCTATAGTGGGTTTGCTCTGGCAGTGCATCAATGGGAGAGCGGTGGCAAGACTTCACATACGCGTTCATGACTCTTTTCCTCCTCGATTCATCGTTCCTCAACGGCACTCCATTCATCTCGTCAAGCAGTCCTAAACGTTCCTCGGTCCATCCGTCGGTCACGTTCGCCAGCGCGCATCACGACGCGAGTGCAGGCTCCAACACGTCCATGCGTGCTTTCGTCGCGGACAGCGCTTCATCAGCAAGCAGCACCAGCCCGCGCATGAATCCTTCATTCCGTTGCGGCAGCCGTACCCGGAGAAGCCCATCGGAACAAGCTTCGACAATGGCCTCCTCCAGTTCGTGGCGAAGAGTGCGGTATTCCGGCGAGCCATCCGCCAGGTAGAGTGCTAATTTCCCTGCATTGGCCGCGGCGATCATGGATAGCAGCTGGTCAGACTCTCGCGCATCGTCCGGGGTGGCCCAGGCGACAGTGGCGTGCTCCAAAAAGCGCTCCATCAAGCGCCGGAACTGCATAGTCTGTTTCCGTTCAACGTGGGGTAGGCTGGCAATAACCCGATCGCACTTCCACGTCTCGTCTAACAGCTTCGCGATGCGACGGCCCAACGAGGCAGCATCCGGCGCTTGGACCCAGCGGTGATCCACGACCCGCAATTTCCGGTCGGCAGACTGCTCAGCGATGGTCACCACGGCCTGAGCGCCGGGAATGGTCAAGAGTGAGGAGGCGGCGATAGGCGGTTGATGCAGCCATGTCACGACGACCGATGCGCAAGTGCAGACGCCTGGGGTGGGGCTGTGGCGGCGTGCGTGAGTCCCAGCCAAGGCCCTCATCTGATCGGGAGCCAGGAGCGGCTTCAGGGGTGGCAGGGGGCGTAGGGCATAGCCCGTTTGGAATGCGGGGTGCGTTTCTCCAATCCGGGCGCGCTCGGCGAGCACGCGCTCCCGATAGCCCGGCAGCGCCCCTGCGGCTTCCTCCCAGGTCACACGAAAGTGCCGCCGGGGACCGCCCGCAGCTTCGGCCTCACGGTTGGACTGCTTCAACTCCTCAAACGGGGTCTCTCCGTTCCAGGGCGTTCCATAGAGGACCACGGTGGCGCCGGATGTCAGCAGAGGCCGGATGAGCCGGTCGTAGGCATCCCGGTTGACACGCTGTGCTTCCAGCACCTGGACAAGCCCGACCGGACTAGAGGGGAGTGCGGGCTCCTGAAAGGTGAAGAACCGGCATTCGGCCCGTCCGAAGCGAACCAGGCCGGGCCTGACGGACCACAGGCCGGACAGCGAGCTTTCCCGGAGGTAGTCGACGAGACGGGTAGTGCTGGCGTCTTCCGAGGGAGGAGCAATCTTCAGCAAGGAGCCACCATCATGCATGTGCAAGGTCATGAGCAGCAGCTCTATTTGTGCCGAAAGCTCCCGTGCGCCAGCGCCTCTGGCCATCTCCACGGTAAACAGGTGGGCGGAGCCTTGAAGGGTGGCCTCCAAGACTGCCCGAGCAATTTCTGTTTGATAGGGGGTTAAATCGTGCATAACGGTACAACAGTTCTATTAGACGGACAAAGAATAGAACGCAAAGTCTTGTGTGTCAATAGAATGTGGAACGAATGTCCTTCAATTCAAGTCGCTTGCAGGCGAGGAGCCTGGCAGGCTCAAGGGAGAGGTCTCATAGCCGGGAGCGCAAATTTCAGAGCGGTAGCTATTGTGGCCGGCCACGAGCCGACCAAGGAGCAAGGCATCCCGCGCCCACGGCCGTTGGAATGGGGTGTTCAGCAGGCGGAGACCATGAGCAGGGTGTTGCGAGTATCGTTGGAGGATGGATGTATGAGGTCGCCACGGTCGAGGTGTGAGCGCATGGCGCCATCCAAGAAGGCCAGGGTGCCATCACGCAGGCTGCGGAAGGCGGCCTCACGGACCAGGGGCTGAAAGGGGTACATCTTGAGCTTCAACGGGTCTAGCTTGTCGGCGAGGAAGACCACCTGGCCCACCGGTGCAAGGTCTGGGTGGGACGTGGTGTGCCAATGCACGCCTTCCAGAACATCCCGGTCAGTCACGGAGCCTTCTTCCCGCAACCAGGCTGCGCCAACGGGGCCATGCAAGAGGACAGGGGCGTGCCGCTCGACGCTGTTGACGGGCAGGCCGAGACGCTCAGCCTCTTCGATCAGCCGCCGGCCAGGCACGTGACGGGCGATGTCATGGACGGCGGCGGTCAACTCAGCCTGGTCTGCGCTTATGTGATGCGCCAAGGCCAGCTCGCGGGCTATGTCGCGCACGCGAGCGATATGCGCTTGCAGGCCGAGAGGGAGGGAATCAAGGCGGGATTGGAGCTTCTGAGGAAGGAGCACGGACGGCACGGTGACTTGTCCCCCTAAACCATAGGACCGAGCCTGCGGCCGCCGAGGATGTGCAGATGGAAGTGGGGCACTTCCTGCCCCGAGTCCGGCCCTTGGTTGACCACCAGCCGGTAGCCCCGGGAGTCCACTCCGGCGGCCCTGGCAAGCTGGGGCGCCACGCTCAGACAGTGCGCTGCGGTTTCCAAGGCCTGGGAGTCCGCCGACGCGAGCGGGCCTATATGACCATGGGGGATGACCAGGAGATGGACTGGCGCCTTGGGATACTTGTCACGGATGGCGAAAACGACACCATCGTCATAGAGCTTGTCGGCAGGGGTGTTCCCCGAGCCGATGTTGCAGAAAATGCAGTCTTCCATAGTGACGAGCACCTCACGTGGCACAAGCATGCGGCGAGGAGAATGAGCCGCACCTACTTGCCACCCCAGCGTTATTCGCTAGCGCCGACGGCCAGGCAGGTGACGGTGCGAATGATGCCGCCTATGGTGTGGACATTGCCGGTGACGGTGTCACCGACGGAGCTGAGGTCAGCGGCTTCGACGACTGCAATGATGTCGTAGGGGCCAGTGACCACGTCGACCGACGTTACCCCCTTCACTTGGTGCAGGGCAGCAACGACGTCCTTGGTCTTTCCAACAGCAGTCTCGATTAAGACGAATGCCTTGGTCGTTGCCATACACACTCCTCGGCCGCCGGTGAGAGTGCCGGAAGCTGCCGGCGGGCCTTGCGCCCCGATGATATGCGCGCCTCCAGGGAGCGTCAACGACGGGCGCCGGTAGACGGTGTCCGCTTCTGGTGCCAACCTCTAGGGAAGGAGCTGAGGCTAGTCTGCATGTATTCCCTTGCTCAACAGGCGTTTCGCCCTGCCCTCTCGCGCCGAAAGAGGAGACTGTGAGACCCATTCCGCAGCTCATCCCTTCGAGAGATCGCTGAGCAACCGGAGGGTGCGCTCCCGAGATGCGGCGGCATTGGGGCCAGCGGTGACGACGTGGGCAATGACTTCCGACATTCCCCATTCGAAAAGCTCACGCAGGCGTTTGGCGACTTGTTCCTCAGGCCCAGAAAGGACGACGGCATCCACCATGCGGTCGCTCCAGGACTGGGTCTCGGCCGCTTCTGGGAAGCCAGCCTGGGCGAACATCTGCTGGTAGAAGGGCGAGCGAGGATAGTTAGCAAGCTGCTGTCGGGCCGCGTCGCGCACCTCGGTGGGGTTGTCGTGCACGCAGACGGGCGCGTGGGCGACCAGTGGCGGAACGTTCCGCCCTGCGCGCTCGGCACCGCGCCGCAACGCAGGCAGCGCGACGTCACGCAGGTACACGCCGGGCGACACCCAGCTAATGGCGCCGTCGGCCAACTCTCCGCAGACCTCGTAGGCGCTGGAACGTAAAGCCGCCGCCATGACCGGCACGGGCACTGGCGCGGGGATGTTTGCCTTGGCGCGGTAGTGGAGTCCCTGAAATTCCACGCTGCCCTCGTTCAGGAGGGACCGGACGATGGTCAGATATTCCCGGAGGTTGGTAAGTGGCTTCCGGAAGTCCATGCCGAACACGGTGGACATGGGGGCGAAGTGGCTGGTGCCGACGCCGAACCGAAAGCGGTCTGGGGCCAGCGTGCCGACGACCTGCACCTGCTGGGCCGCAGCAACAGGGTGCCGAGGCCAGGTGGGCGTGATGCAGGTGCCGAGCAGTATCCGTTCGGTGGATACAGCAGCGGCGGCGAATAGCGTGAGCGCGTCTGGGTTCGCGCTACCTGTGGTCAGCCATGCGGCCCTTATCCCCCGATGCTCCAGGTCTTGGATAGTCGCGAGCATCTGGCGGCTGTCGCCGCCCATAGCGGCCACACCAATGATCCGTTCCGGCATGCGCGTCCTCCTTACCGAAGCCTAGAGGCAATGATAGCGCCGGTCGGAGTCCTGGGATATCGCGGGCTGCCCAGCTGGGCATAACTCGCGCTTGCCCTGACGGGGCCGAGGGCATACGCTCGTTCCCGCTACATCCTCCTGTGGAGCGCCGAGTGAAACGAAGCCCCATGGACGGCATCTATTACGGCTGGAAAGTCGTGGCCGTTCTGGGCGTTTTCAGCGCAATGACGGTGGCGATGGCCGGACCGAACATCGCCATATTCATAGCCCCCATGAGCAGGGACCTTGGATGGAGCCCTAGCGCGTTCGGATGGGCGCAGTTCGCCCGGTTGGAAGCGGTCATTTTTGCCGGCCCCGTCATCGGGCGCTGGCTGGACCGCCGAGGACCACGGGCACCCGTAGTTACCGTCGCCGCGGTCGGCGGAGCGCTGGTCTTATCCCTCGCCTATATCCGCTCGGAGTGGCAATTGGTGCTGGTGTTTCTGGCGACCGGGCTGCTCGGCATGGGCCGTGTCGTGGACCTATTCGTGCAAGCACCAGTGGCGAAGTGGTTCGTGTGGCGGAGGGGCCAGGCGATGGGCCTCGCGATGGCGGGGATACCCTTGGGCGTGGCCATTTTCTATCCGGTCTCGCAGCTTGCCATCGACACCATAGGCTGGCGTCATGCTTGGCAGGTGTTTGGAGTGGGTGGAGCATTCGTGGTTGTCCCGTTGGCTTTCGCCGTGTTGCGGCGACAGCCCGAGGACATGGGGCTGACACCGGACGGAGAAAAGGCGCCGCCGGGCGAGGCAGACAGAGGGGCCATTAAGCCGGAGCGCTCCTTCACTCGCGCGCAGGCCATGCGGACACGATCGTTCTGGCTGTTCATAGCGGGCTTCACGGCGTTTACCTACGGCTGGTCCAGTCTCTCCATGTTTCGAGTTCCTCACTTCATAGAGCGTGGCTTGGACCCTACGCTGGTCGCGCTCACCATTTCCTTAGATGCGGTCGTCGCCATGGCGGCTTCCGTGGGACTGGGCCGGCTATTGGACAAGATACGTCCGTATCACATCATGCTCGTGGGGCTGGCAGGCCTCACGTGCTCAGCTGCGGCAGCCATCGTAGTGAACAATGTATTCTGGCTCCTGGTAGCGAACATCGGGTACGGGTTCGGGTTTCAAACCGGGCACGTGGCACTAAATGTGCTGTGGGCACGGCGATTCGGGCGGAGGCACCTAGGCGAAATCCAAGGTGCGGCCCTGCCGCTCACGATGGGCATCGGAGCGATGGCGTTTCCCGTGACGGGGTATATTCGACAGGCTACGGGCGCATACACTCCGGCATGGGTTGGGGCCATCGCCTGTTTTGCTTTGGCTGCGCTTTTGCTGCTGGCGGCGCGACCGGGCGAAATCCGTGATGAAATGGGTGTGTCCTGGCTTGCCGGGACGTCAGCAACGGAGGAAGGGAACTGAGCGTCGGCGGGTGAGCGGTCGGCTTGTGCGGCAGATGTTCGGGCGCACGCCTGCGCCCCTACGGCCGCATCGACGAGCGCTTTCTCGAAAGAGATGAGGAGCCAGGATGAGCGTAAGGCGCTAAACTAGGTGGGTGTCAATTTCGGTAGTAGTCCATCGGCGTCGTTGTGAGTAGGGGCCGCAGGCGCCCAAGCGCAGGAATCACGAGCGCTATCTTCTGGCAATTTCACCGGGCCTTCCAGCACGCCAATGACAGCAAGGAAGGAAGACACATTCCCCGAGAGAGGTTTCTCGCCCGGCCAGCCAGGGCCGAAATGACGAAGACGGCAATTAATCAATAAGGGATAACGTTTACAAAGTAGTAGGACCTCTTGACCGATCTCCGTCGCTCGCCCATAGCAATCATCTATTTCACCGTATTCGTGGACCTGATGGGCTTCGGCATCATCTTGCCGCAGCTTCCGTTCCATGTCGAAGACCTCGGTGCCGCAGGCTTGGGCCTGGGGGCGGTGCTCACCGCGTATTCGGCTGCGCAATTTTTCTCCGCGCCGCTGCTGGGCCGCCTTAGCGACCGGTTCGGGCG
>JBJKQC010000229.1:0-3636 GCA_046705745.1 Dehalococcoidia bacterium | reverse complement strand
GGTTACTTCACCCTCGGCGACATCAACGGGCCCGCTGCTGGTCGCGCCTCCATCGAGGAGCTGGTCAAGGTTCGCAAACAGATGCGCGACGGCACCCGCAACGAAGAGCAGGACAAGCAGGACCTGCGCATCGGTGGTCCCATCGAGGTCAAGCAGTTCGAGGCCGCTAAGACCGAGGGCCCCGGCCGAGGCAACTTCGGTAAGCAGATCAAGCGTGAGGTCGGCGACCGCCGTGGCCTCAACGACACGGGCGACCCCGGCACCATCATTGTCACCTGCGAGCGGGGCGATATGCGCATAGGTCCCCACGGCGTGCTGGTCTACGGCGACAACGGCGTCCGCGAGGTTTCAGGCGAGTCAGGTGTCAACGCTCGCGGCGAGATCTATGAGATGTACGAGGCGGTCATCAAGGGCAAGCCGGTCTACCACTCCGGCGAGTGGGGAATGGCGACCGCCGAAGCCATTTTCGGCATGGTCGAGTCCTCTCAGACGGGCAAGATCGTCCAGCTCACACACCAGGTTCCTGTCCACCCAGAGTACGACGCGGACCTCAAGGTATATGATCTCACATCCGTGAGCGTCTCTTAGGCCTGCGCACAACGGGCGAAGCATTCGGGCTTGTATCGCGTCGTCTGCGTCCCTCAATGCCCGAATGCTTCGCCCCGGACCTTCGCGGTGCTGCGTTTAGATGCCCATAGTCCAACGGCCAGCGCCCCCACGCGCCCTCAGTCCAAGCGGCCTCGCACATCCTTCACACGTCACCAGCCCCAGTTGATGCCTTCTGCACACCTCCGCGCGAGACTGCGTTGGAAATGGTTGTGGAGGAGGTGCCCCATGGTTGGTCCGTTTCCAATACCGGCATTGTTTTTCTTCAGCGCGTGGTTGCTAATGGTCTTCTGGGGAATGGTCGCATCCAGCATCGGCCTGTCCACCATCAGCTACCTCACATCGATGCTCGCTACCATCGGCCTGTGGCTGGTTGTGTTCCCCATTTCCCGGATGGGCGGCGGCCGAACGAGGAATTGGGCCCCGGTCAGGCAGTCCGGGCGGCGCTGGTCACCTGGTCAGGGGGCGGCGCACAGCGAGCCACAGTTCGACATCAACGCAAGGTTCAGCGGAGTGTCCCGGCGCATCACGTCCAAGGCCTACCGGGGCGGCCGGGCGAGCGCGTCCTTCGGTGGTGTCGAGCTCGACCTCCGCGATGCCATCGTCCAAGACCCTCCAGCAGTGGTGACGGTCCGCGCCTTCTTCGGCGGTGTGGAGTTGCGCGTGCCTTCTGACTGGAACGTCATACTCGATGTCTCGGCAATGTTCGGCGGGACCAGCGACGAGCGAGAGCGGCCTTCTTTCATCGACGACCAACCCAAGCTCGTCATCAGGGGCTCGGCCATGTTCGGCGGTGTCACCGTCAAGGACTGACGGTGGCAGGCGGACAGGTCCCACGCTCGCCAGCGCTGTCATCGACATCGTCGGATGAGCAGGGGCGAAGAATCTGGTGATCCGGTGCTGTGCTCGGCAGACTGCGCGGGTCCTTCGCCCCTGCCCCCCTCCACATTCTGGCGGAAGCCGGACGCTAGCAACCTTCGCTCTGTAGGGCGCCGCTATCCGCAAACGATACCCGCCCGTCATTTCGAGCGGAGAGCACCGGAGCGAGAGATCCCTCGAGGAGTCTTCATGTTTCCCGGCGGTGCCGGTCAGCCGGGTATCGGGAAGGGTGTTCTGAAGCGGCCTTCTACCGTAGAAAGGAAAATGGGTAGCCTAGGGGTAGGTGCTGGCCTGGCTCGTAGTGCGGGTGAGAGGCGCCGCCTCCCAGCACGTAGGCCTGGTAGACGCCGTCGAAGAACACCCAATAGATGGCCTTGCTCCGCGTCACGGCGTCCCAGACCCGGTCTTGCATGTCCTTGGTCGCCGCGAGCTCCAGGACAAGCTGCTCGCCCAGGTTGCTGTGGCCCTTGTCGGCCTCGATGTGCTCGTAGAACCACTCCAGCCCTTCCTTGGGCAAGTGGTAGATACGGTCGTTGGCCTCGACGAATCGCGTGGAAAACTCGACATTGATGGCCTCGCCTGCCACGCTACCGGAAGCGAGGGACTCGACGACCGAGCGGCGGCCGTTAATGGTCATGAACTCATCGAGCGCCAGGATGGTGCTTGGCAGCAGCGGCGCCGCCTCCATCTCCTCGGCCGACATTCCCAGCGCTTGACCGAACTTTTGGTACATGTCAGTGTGGCCACTCCCCTCCTCTCCCAACTCCTCTAAGAGCGAGCGGGCGACTCGCCGCTGGACGGCCAAGGACGGCGAGTTGAGCAATCGCCCGGCATTCCACCAGGTGGGACATCGCTTTAGGGCGTAATCCTGGGTGGCCCATCCTCTGAGCTGCTCCATGGTGAGCTTGCCGTCGAACAGCAGTTTCACGAAGGGATGCTCAAGTCGAGCGTTACGGTCCCGGACCTCCTCCTTGAGGAGCCGTAGGAAGTCATGTGAAGGAATGGGGTCGGGAGAACGGAAGTCGAATCTCATGGAACACCTCTTCCCAAGGGCTCCAGGCCTGGTGGCGGCAGCAGCTCTTTGCGGCCAATAGTACTCGCATTTGGTCGACATGTTCAGCGGGCCGCGCCGGGCACAAGCGTCATTGGCTACGTTAAGCCGCCTTGACAGTAGTGGGGCCTGCGAATACAGTCGCCATTACTGCCCTACCCTCAATGACTTCCCTTCCATGGGAAGCCCGACACCACTGTCATGTGCTGGGCTGAAGGAGGAGAACATGCTCACACAGGCCATGAATGAGCGGCTGACCCACGTTGGTCCGGGCACGCCCATGGGCGAGTTGATGCGGCGGTACTGGCACCCCATTGCCGGGAGCGCGCAGGTCAATGAGGAGAACCCGACGCGCGAGATACGCCTGCTGGGCGAGGACTTGGTCCTGTACCGGGACGCCAAGGGCACCTTGGGGCTGATCGAGCCCAGTTGTGCCCACCGCAAGGCTAACCTCGCCTATGGGGTGCCCGAGATGGAAGGCATCCGTTGCGCCTACCACGGGTGGCTGTTCAACGAGAAAGGCCAGTGTGTGGACCAGCCGTCGGAGCCGGAAGGTAGCAGGTTCAAGGATAAGGTCCGCCTGAAGGCCTACAAAGTTGAGGAACTCGGCGGGCTCATTTTCGCGTACATGGGCCCCGAGCCCGCGCCGCTCCTGCCACGCTGGGACGTTCTGGTCTGGGAAGGCTATCGCGATGCCCACTCCACCGTACTCCCATGCAACTGGCTCCAGTGCCAGGAGAATTCCCTGGACCCGCTGCACTTCCAGTGGCTCCACCGCTACTTTGGCGGGTACGTCATGAACAGGCTGAAGCCCCCGGAAGAGCGCGACCAGTGGAACGCAGCCATGGCCGGCAAAGGCGCCGACCATCACAAGATCGGGTTCGAGATTACCGATTACGGCGTCATCAAGCGGCGGCTGGTGGGCGACGCCACTGAGGATGATGAGTTCTGGCGGGTAGGCCATCCGGTGTTGTTCCCCAACATCCTGCGGGTGGCCCACGGCCTCCAGTTCCGCACACCGATAGATGACACTCACACGCTCCATGTGACCATGTCCTACCGCCCCTACCGGCCGGGAGAGGCGCCGCAAACGGAGGTCC
>JBJKQC010000228.1:0-6692 GCA_046705745.1 Dehalococcoidia bacterium | reverse complement strand
CGCGCCGGTGATTGTTGCGCCGCAGGCACCGGCGGCATTGGCGGTCCTGGAGGCTGCCGCCCGCGGCCATGGAGCGCAACTCGTGCTGGCAGGGCGCGATGTCACTTGGGAAGCTGGCGAGCATGATCTAAATGGTCAAGCGCTGAAGGTGCGTACAGCGCACGGGACCTACGACCTCTGGCTGCCGCTGCTGGGAGCACACCAACAGGAGAACGCCACTGTAGCCATCGCAGCGGTGGAGAAGCTGGACAGCAGTATCCCTGCCGAGGCCGTTGCCGAAGGCATTCGCTCGGTGCGCTGGCAGGGCCGATTTCAAGTGCTTTCGGCTCTACCGTACGTCATTGCCGACGGCGCTCACAACGCCTTTTCCAAGTCCAAGCTGTGTGACACCGTAAGGGAATACCTGCCGGGCAAGCCGGTCGTCGCAGTGTTCGGCTGCTCCAGCGACAAGGACGTGCTGGCGATGACCGATGAGCTTGGACACCTGGCGAAGGCCGCGCTCGTCACCGCCTCGCACCATCCTCGGGCGGTAAGGCCTGAAGACCTGCAAGCGGCGTTTGGCCGGTCAGGGACGCCATGCGAGATGGTGCGCGACGTTGCCGCTGCGATCGACGTCGCGAAGGGGCTTGCGGGCAGCGACGGGGTCGTGCTGATCACCGGGTCGTTATTTGTGGTGGCCGAGGCACTGGAATCCTGGAACGGGACTCCAGGTGAACGCTATCCTGAGTTCGATCCCCATCGCACCGCCATCCCGAGAGGTACGTAATGACCGAACTGCTGCGCAATGGGCGCCCGCGTGTTGTCGTTACCGGCATTGGCGCCATGACCCCCCTTGGCGAGTCAGTAGCCGACTTCTGGGAAGGACTCGTCGCGGGCAAGTCGGGTGTAGGCCCCATGACTCTGGCCGACCCCACGGACTATCCCTGCCGCATCTCCGGCGAAGTGAGCGGTTTCGACCCGGAGAAGTATATCGACAAGCGTGAATCGCGACGCATGGCGCGTTTTTCCCAGCTCGCGGTGGCAGCTACGTCCCATGCCATGGCAGATGCAGGGCTCCGTCAGGATGCGGTCAACACCGAGCGGATGGGAGTCATCATCGGCAATGGTAATGGTGGCTTTCCGACGATAGACGAAAGCATGCGTGTACTGCTGGACAAGGGCGGGATGCGTTTGTCGCCCTTCTTCTTCCCCATGGTTTTGCCGAACATGGCCGCCGCCAACATCAGCCGTCTTTTCGGCGCGCGTGGCCCCAGCAGCACAGTAACCACGGCGTGTGCGGCCTCGACGCAGTCTATTGGCGACGCCGCAGAAGTAATTCGCCGGGGCGCCGCCGACGTGATGATCACGGGAGGCGCGGAAGCCGGCATTAGCCAACTGGGCCTAGCCGGATTCTGCGTGATGCGCGCGCTCAGCACCCGGAACGGTGAACCGGCCAAGGCTAGCCGGCCCTTCGATGCGGACCGTGACGGGTTCGTACCTGCGGAAGGCGCCGGCATCCTGATACTGGAGTCCCTGGAACACGCGCTTGAGCGTACAGCCCCTATCTTGGCGGAAATAGCGGGCTACGGCACCTCTTCAGACGCCTACCACCAGTTCCAGCCTGAAGAGGACGGAGCGGGCGCGTCCCGGGCCATCCGCTGGGCGTTGCAAGACGCGGGCGTAGGGCCGCACGAGGTGGACTACATCAACGCGCACGGCACATCCACCCCGCTGAACGACGCGGCAGAGACCCTCGCTATCAAGCGGGCCTTCGGGGACTTCGCGTACAAGGTGCCGGTAAGCTCAACCAAGTCTATGATCGGGCACGCGCTGGGTGGAGCAGGGGGAATGGAGGCCATCGCCTGCGTGCAGACCATCCGCACGGGTATCATGCATCCGACCATCAACTTGGACACGCCAGACCCTGCCTGCGATTTGGACTACATTCCAAATGAAGCGAGGCAGAAGGACGTACGGGTGGTGCTCACCAACAGCTTCGGCTTCGGGGGGCAAAACGCTTGCATCGTATTCACGAGATACGAGGACTAAGGTGGCGTATAGTACTCGTTCCAGGATGTCCACTTAGTCCACCAAGGCAGGACCACGCCCCGTTGTGCTTGATAGGGACGCTTGCCTTTGCGACATTTCCCCGCGCCTGATATGATGGCTGCGATGGCTTCTGAACCTACACTTAGCGTCTACACGCGGCCGGACTGCTCCTATTCGGACGCTCTGCTGCATGACTTGGACAGGGACGGAGTGGAGTACCGCCAGATAGACCTGAGCGAGCATCCCGAGTACCTGCCCGAGTTGGAGCGACTAACGGGTGGGGAGCGGATCACTCCCGTTATGGTCGAAGGCGACGTGGTGGTGGTGGGCTATAACGGGATAGGTTGAAGCTTTTAGGAAGGCAGGCCGTTGGCCTGCCGAGAGCACCGCGGCCCGGTGGTGTAGCCTGGTTTAACACACCGCCCTGTCAAGGCGGAGATCGCCGGTTCGAATCCGGTCCGGGTCGCCAGTATCTGCGAATTATAGATATCGGACAAGTTCGTTCAGTCGGCCCAGCTTGCGTTGGGCCTGTTTTCTGTCCTTCAAGGCGATGCCATCACTTGGCAGCCTACCTCTCTTACCCATAGCTGCCAGCACGCGGGCGACCAGGGACTAGCCGTCAGTTCATTCAGCTGCTGGTCAAGCGCCTCGGCCCTGACTCGGGCTCTGGGCCCATAACAAGAGCGTCCCCATTTCTTGGCTGGGTCACGTAAGTACAGCGGCTCCCTCGGACCAGGTTCGGTGCCCACGATTGCCTCCGTCCTCGGTGAGACCGGCCATGCAATGTTGAGCGAAATCCTTCAATCCGGCGGCCTAGGGTTACCAGTGTCGGCATCTTGCCGCTGAGCACCCAAAGACCCGCCGCCCCGCCTATTCTCCATGGGTTGGAGCAGGCTTATCCAAATAGGTGGTGGTACAGGACAAACAGGACTGGGCCGTTGAACGTCGTGTACAACACTTTGTCATACACCCCGTACACCACTCCCCAGAAAAGGCCCGCTGTCAGCACTGCCCACCACCACCGCACCTTGCCGACGAACCTCAAGTATCCGAAGACCCATAGGGGAAGGGCAATGAACCAGCCAACGAGCCAGATCAGCAGCACTATTCCCACGATAGCCCCAACGATCATCCCGAAACGCCGGGTTGCCACCTTCCGATCTTGCGGAATGGTGAAACCAATATCCATAATCCGCCCCGCGGCCCTCGGCGTCGCCCGCGTCGTCCGCACCAGTGCGATCACGCGCAGAATGAGGAAGATGGTGCCGAAGCTGATGGCTATACGAGGCATCAGGGCTGCCCCCTCCGGCCAGCCGAAGGATTCCGCAAACATGGTCGCGAACAACACCGTCGTTAGCGTCAGCAACGTCGCCTCGCCGATGAACTCCAGTGTCAGCCACTTGCGGGTCCTGACCACCCCGTCCGACCCGCCCGCGGGCGGGTCCGGGAATGCCGCTGGGTAACCAGGTGTGCTGGACCGCTGAGCACTGGCTGCCGAGGCCGCGGCAGCTTCGCCGTCCTGGCTTTGCATCGCCTTGAGTGCGGCCCGGGCCTTCGCCTGAGTCCGAACGGACCAGACGAGCAGCAGGGCCACCGCCACCAGGATCAGGCTGAACTGCGGCCGCAGGAACATATGAAACCCATAGGTGTTGATGGAGAGCCACAGGTACTTTTCCACGATGGGGCTGAGCACCAGGGCGATGAGGATAGGCGGCCGCGGCCAGCCGTATGCCTTCATGAACATGCCTAGAAGGCCAAACACCAGCATGCTCACCAGGTCCCCCATAGAGTTGGACGTCTGGTAGGTTGCCAGCGCCAGAATGCCCACAACGACCGGCACGATCAGGTTGGGCGGAACCAGCGAGAGCTTCGCCATGGGGCCGCCAAAGAAAAGCTGGATCGGGAAAATCGTGACGACCGACAGCGTGGTCAGAAGCACCATGACCATCACGACGTCCAGGTGGTCAGTAATCATGCTGGGGCCCGGCGTGAAGCCCATGAGAATGAGCATCGCCAGGAGGAGCGCACTCCCTCCGCTGCCGGGAATGGAGAAGAACACCGTGGGAATCAGGGTGCCGCCCCCCGAGGCGTTCCGGGCCGCGTCCGACCCGATCACCCCGCGGACATCCCCGGTCCCGAAGGTCCTCACCGCCCCCTTCTCCGTCTGGCGCGCCTGGGCGTAGGCGATCCAGTGCGCCGCGGAGGCCCCCAGCCCCGGCATGATCCCCACGAAGACGCCTATCAGGGAGGACCGCAAGATGAGCCACTTGTGGTGCAGCGCATGCACCATGCCGTTCCACACGTCGCGGGCCGCCTGCTGGGACAGCGTCTCCCTGCGCTCCCGTGCGATGGACTGGCCGCTCACCACCAGGTTCACCAACTCCGGAATGGCGAACAGGCCCACCACCATAGGCACCAACGGCACGCCGTTCCAGATGTACCCGATGCCGAAAGTGGTGCGCACGACCCCACCGATGGGGGAGAACCCGATGAGCGCAATGACGAACCCCAGGGCGCCGGTGAGCAACCCCTTCACCACCGCGCCGCTGCTGACCACCGCCACCGCCAACACGCCCAGGAGGCCCAGCAGGAAGAACTCCGCGGAACCGAACTCTCGGAGGATCGCCCGGGCCACGGGAATGGAGGCGAACAGGATGGCCCCGCCGATGAGCCCCCCGATGGCGCTGGCGGTGTAGTTCGCGCCGATGGCCTCCCCCGCCAGCCCCTTGCGGGCCATGGGGTAGCCGTCCAGGATGGTGGCCTGGGAAGCACGGTTGCCCGGCACGCCCAGCAGGATGGCCGGAATGGCCTCCGCCTCCTCGCTAATCCCGATACTCCCCAGTACCAGAACGATGGCAACGATGGGATTCAGCTTGGTGGCGAACCCCAGCACCACCACGGTGATGGGCAGCCCGGTGCCCGGCATCATGCCCGACATCAGCGCTATGGGGACAATGCCGATGAAGGCGACGATGGGCCACAGGCTGAACAGCTCGTGAACCGCCATGCCGGCCGCCCCGAACAAGTCCATCTATCTATCGCCTCCCCTTCCCAATTGAGGCCATGACCCTGATGCTATGTCGCGAAACAGTACAACCCCGCAGGGTGTGTGCAACGATAGGGCGCTCACAGCATCACGTCAAGGACAATACGAGACCCTGGTCTACTATGAATACGGAGTACAGGAATACCCCGTTGTCCCTGGCAGGGAGATGGGATAGCCGCAATAGGCGCCACTCTCATCAACGAAGTGCGAATGGTATACAGCGGGAGTTTTCCGCTCCACTATCTCTCCAGGATGTCGAAGAACGTGTGCTGGCGGGACTGCCGGGCGCCACGGCTTTTACAGAGCAATCGCTCATGCGGCTTTGCCGCACCCTGAAGCGATGAAAGCACTGATCTGATAGAGAAGGTCGTCCTGCAACACAACAGGCCCTGGATTCCGCGCATTCCATTCGGCTGAAGGACTGGCTCTCGCCCGAGTCGGCGATCCGGAGTATCCGTGTTGCCAGAAGCACGGAATGCAGACGCCTCGCGAGAGATTTTCGCTCCGCTAGAAATGACTCTCTGTTAGAGGAAAGAAAGCAAGGCGCCGTTTTCGAGGCAGCGGTGGAGAGGCGTTTCTTTGACTCAATTGGGCATGCCGCGAATCCCGGTCGCCAGGCATCGTAGCCCAAGCCCCATCATTGAAGGAGGGCGCTCGACTACTGCGCTCATGCGACTTTCCTGTATGGGTATCCCGCAGTCTTCACCCAGCGGTTGACGTACCTTCCCTTGGAACTCGAAGACATGAGTTCCTCGTAAACCCTTCTCGGTACGAGGTAGTACCGGTATAGGCTGCCACTGTGAAACTCGATCTCCAAAATGGCGCTTCCATGGTCATAGCCAATTGATGAAATGCTGGCTGACTCTACGGGGACCCTCTTCATGCCACCCCTCCCTCGTCATTGTAACCATAAGCGTATCCGCGGACGGGCCGGTCGGACGGTCCAGGCAGGGCGCTTGAGGACATCAGCTAGCCCTAAGTAGGTGGCCAATGCTTCGCCGCCGTGCGGGGTCACGGGCGAGGGGGTATAGTGACCTTTATGACCGATGCAGCCCACGAGTCCGGTACTGCAAGTCCCCACGCTCGCCGTGCGTCTGCCGTCCTGTACACGCAATCGTGGGCCTACAGCCTCATGCTAGGGATGCTCACTCTGCTGGTGCCTCTCTACCTGGCGGACGCTCTCGGCTACAGCTTCTCCTCCCTTGGAATCATCATCGGCATGCAGGGCGTGTTCCAAGTTGGTCTGCGTCTCTTCGGTGGCGTTACAGCGGATCGCATCGGCGAGCGCTGGGTGATTCTGGTCAGCTTCGGCGCGCTGTTGGCTGGAGCGCTGCTGTTGGCCGCAAGCTCCGCCCTGGCACTACTGGTGCTCGCGCAGCTGCTCATCGGCGGGTCGAGGGCTGTCTTCTGGACGGCCGCGCAGTCTTACGGCAGCCGCATCACGGAGGGCAAGGCAGGTAAGTTTCTCGGCCGTTTCTTCGGCTATTCCAGCGTGGGGCAAATGGCCGGCGCGTTCTTTGGTGGAGTGATCGCCAGCACGATCGGGTATTTAGCTGGCTTCGGCATATGCGCAACTCTTGCCGGCTTATCCCTACTGTTGACGCTGACCATGCCGACA
>JBJKQC010000227.1:0-5529 GCA_046705745.1 Dehalococcoidia bacterium | reverse complement strand
GTCCTATGCCATAGGGCCGGTCCTCATGGTCCCCATCGGAATCGCCGGGATCGTCGCTATCGTCTTCTCGTTCCACCACGGCAGGGAGGTGGCGCCGTATGTGCTCCATCGCACCATTGCCCTGCTGCTGGTCCTCGGCGTCATAGCGTTGATCAATCGATTCATACCCCAGCTGGTCGGCGCCGTGAGCAGCGGCGATTTCATAGATATCCTCGTGGTCCTCTTCCTCCAGCCAGTCATCCCGGTCGGCGAAATGGCGCTCGTCCTCGCCCTCACCTGGATCGTCGCGAAGTTTCGGACCTCCGCCGGGGCGCAGGTGGCCGGTGGATAGGGCCATCTCACTCGTGCGCGAGTACCGCTGGGAGCTGCTGCCGCTGCTGGTAGGACTATTCGCGGACCACCTCTGGCTCATTGAGCCGTTCTTTACCCCTGCGCCCTCGGACCCCACCGCCATCAGCCACCAGCCCAACCCATACATCGTGTTCTTGCTCGCCTCGAACCTGGCGGCCGCCCTCGTTCTCGGCGCCGGGCTCTTGTGGTCCCTTCGGCGGCAGAACATGCCCAGCGGCCTGTGGGCTATGGTCTTTGTCCAACCTGTCGCCATTCTGGTTGGCTTCATGGTCAACACCTTCTTCAACTGGACAGGGATCGGCGTAACCCCCTTTGGCCCAGGATTATGGTCCACCCTCGCGATGAATGCCCTCCTGCAACTGCCGGCCGTCTTCCTGATGGCTTGCTTTGCCTGGCGGCTGGGTACACTCGGCCAGCGGCACGCCCTGCTCATCGCCACCGCCTACGTGGCATGGGTGTACACGCCCTTTCCGGTGCCAAGAGCGCTCCCTACGCTCGCCTTGGCGCTTTTGGGCCTCGTGTTATGGCTGGCCATGTTCGGCGCCGTGGCGTTCGCCTTCCACCACTACATGGAGTGGGGTGACCGTAGGCAACGCCTGGCCGTCCTGGGACTAGGCTCGCTGCCGCTGGTGGCAGCCGCACTCCGCATCCTCCCGGATCTGGTCCAGTACCTTCGCCTTGAGCAGTTCAACCTACTAACGTCGCAGGGCTATTTCAACTTCCTGGTCATTCCGCTGCTACTTGAGGCCCTTCTGCTCGGCTTCACCTGGCTGCTCGCCCGCTCCCGCCGCCCCGCCCGCGTCTAGGCAGCCGCCGTATCGGCGCGTGACCTGACGCTCCTCCCCGCTTTCCATCCCTTACTTTCTCACGTACGGGTGCACCGCCTGTGCGCCCTCACATCCCCCACCACCATGCCACCGCCCCCTTCCACGCAATGTCGCCTCGTGATAGAATAGTACATATGTACTTTCCCGGACACTTGACCCCTCACCAGCCAGTACGTGTTGCGCCTGAGTGAAAAGATTTGCGCGCATTTTTCGGGCAAAAACCCTCCTGCATCAGGCCGAGGCCTCGTGGGTCCCGTCTCTCTGCTGCGTTTGCTGCGGGTTAGCTTCGGGTGATTTTCGGGTTTGCTGCGGCCTTGCTTCGGGTCTGCTGCGCATCTGCTGCGGGCCTGCTGCGCATCTGCTGCGGGCCTGCTGCGGACCGTCGCCACGGTCCGAAGAGGGGTGGATGCCAGCCGCAGGGGACGCCCTGGCACGATGGGCACGCCGCCCCTGAGGAACAATTTGGCGAGTGTTTCACGTCAAAATCCCCGCTACACCAGGCCGTGGCCCGGTGCAGCCCGCCTCGCTGTTGCGCGCGTTGCGGGTCATTTGCGGGTAGTTTGCACATCATTTGCAGGTATTTGCGCGTGATTTGCGGGTATTTTGCGGGTTGTCGCGCATGGTGTTGCGGGCCTGATGACTTGCCCGCCCTCTCTGTTCACCGTTCACTGGGCGAGGCCGAAGGCGGCGGAGGGGAAATTCCAGCCACCGGCCGGTTGCAAAACTGACTGACAGTCAGTCATAATTTACTTTGCTTCCTTCAGGGACGAGCGTTGTTTGGGACAGGGGCAGGAGGCGCTCCCGGATGACCAAAAAGGCCGAAGACACCAAGCCGGACCGCCGCGATGACCTGCTGACCGCCGCGCGGAAGGTCTTCCGCGAGAAGGGCTACGACGGCGCAACGGTCTCGGACATCGTGCGCGAGGCCGGGGTGGCGCAGGGCACTTTTTACCTGTACTTCCCGACCAAGCGCGACGCGTTCCAGGCCCTCGGCCAATGGCTCAAGGTGCAGATCTTCCGGACCTTCGTGAAGAACTACGACCGGAAGCTGCCCCTGGAAGAACGTTTCCGGAAGGTGGCAGCCGCCATGTTCAACGCCGGACGCCGAAACGCCGACGTCGCGCGGCTGCTGTTCTTCGGCCCCGAGGGTGCGTGCGAAACCAAGGCGGACCTGATACGCACGAACCCAGGTGTGGCGATGCTGGCGGAGGAGCTTCGCAAGGACATGGAGGCAGGCGCCATCGAGCCGATGGACCCGGTGCTGGCGGCGCGCCTTTTGGGCGGAATGTTCCGGAACGCGCTCCTGGAGACCTTCGTCCTCGGCGATGGCTCCGAAGCCGAAGCCATGCGCGAAGCCCTCGTCACCCTGGTGGTGAAGGCCCTCGAGCGGCGCGCGTCGGACGGCTCCTCAGACGATGGGGCCGCCCTCCTGGAGACGTCCTACGCAACGATGGGATAGCGCAGGGATTCCTAAAGGAGTCGGCACCGAACAACATGGCCTGTCCAGTCAGCTCTTTATCGCTTCCCCTGAGGTCGAAGACTCCGGCTTGTCGGAGGTCGAAGACTCCGGCTTGTCGGAGGTCGAAGACTCCGGCTTGTCGGAGGGAAGGTTAGGATGGGGGCCATCGACTGGAATCAGAAGGCGTTATTTCGTGACAATCCCTAAGTGAAGGCGCTCCACCTTCAGTGAGAGCGCATCTAACCCTGTGCTGGGTTAAGCGCACGGCAGCTTTGACTACAGCGAGCAACACGGACGAAAGGCACTAACGAGAATGGCGACTGGGCACGCGAGTCCGATGCAGCATGACAACGATACGCCGGTCTGGGACCGGCTGACCCGCCGGCAGATAGTGCTCACCTTCGCCGGGGTGATGATGGCACTGTTCCTCGCCTCCCTGGACCAGACCATCGTCGGCACGGCCATGCCCCGCATTATCGGAGACCTCGGCGGGTTCGACCGGTACACGTGGGTGACGACCGCCTATCTCGTGACGTCCACTACGGTCGTTCCCCTCGTAGGCCGGTTCTCCGATATGTATGGGCGAAAGTGGTTCTTCGTCGCCGGCATCGTCATCTTCCTGATCGGTTCCGCCCTGTCCGGCCTGAGCCAGACGATGACCCAGCTCATCATCTTCCGGGGGTTCCAAGGCATAGGCGGCGGCGCCATGATGGCCAACGCTTTCGTGGCCATTGGCGACCTCTTCCCGCCGGCTGAGCGTGGAAAATACCAGGGCCTGACCGCCGGCGTCTTTGGGCTATCGTCCATCATCGGTCCGGCCCTCGGCGGCTTCCTGACTGACAGTCTCTCCTGGCACTGGATTTTCTACGTCAACCTGCCCTTGGGCATCCCCGCCGTTGCCCTGTTCGCCATGTTCTACCCATATGTGCGGCCCTTGGGCGAAGGCCGCCGGCAGATCGACTACATCGGCGCAACACTGCTCATTCTGGCCGTCGTGCCTCTGCTATTGGCGCTCTCCTGGGGCGGAGTCCAGTACTCCTGGAGCTCTGGCGAGGTCATCGGCCTTTTGATCTTCTCGGCGGTTGCCGCTGCCCTTTTCATCTTCACCGAGCTGCGGACGGCGGAGCCCATTATGCCCCTGGGCATCTTCCGCAATTCCATCGTCAGCATATCGATGATTGCCATCTTCCTGACCGGTTTCGGCATGTTCGGGGCCATCATCTTCGTGCCGCTTTTCTTCCAGGGCGTGCTGGGGGCCTCCGCAACCAGCAGCGGCAGCTTCCTGACCCCCATGATGCTGGGAATGGTCATCTCCGGCGCCGTGTCGGGCATGCTCCTGTCCAGAGCGGGCGGGCACTACCGCATCCAGGGAGTGATCGGCCTGGCTGTCATGTCGGCTGGAATGTTCCTCCTCTCCCGGCTGACTGTCGGTACGAGCTATTGGGAGGCGGTAGCCGACATCGTTCTGGTGGGCCTGGGACTCGGCGCGACTTTCCCCATCTTCACCATCGCCGTCCAGAACGCCGTTTCCTACAGGGTCATGGGGGTTGCGACCTCTACCACGCAGTTCGTACGGTCCATGGGAGGCACGCTCGGGTTGGCGGCCCTCGGCGCACTCATGACCACCCGTTTCGCCTCGGCATTCACCGCCTCCGTGCCGTCGGCGCTCCGCCAGGCCCTGCCACCGGAACAGCTGGCGGCGCTTGGGAAAAATCCCCAGGCCCTGGTGAGCCCGGAGGCGCAGCAGCAGTTGCAGGCTGCCCTGGCCCACCTGGGACCCCAGGCAGGCGCCGTCATGGACCAGCTTCTGACGACTATCAAGGCCGCTCTCGCCTCCGCGATTGCTGACATCTATATAGTCGCCTTCGTGGTGACGCTGGCCGCCGTGGTGGTAACGGCCTTTATCAAGGAGATCCCTCTCCAGCGTGGCCAGCGAGCAGTAGCCATCGCTCCTGAGGCAGCAGAAGAGGCCCCAAGCGTTTCGGGCGCGAGTGAATAGCAACCCCAGGGCATGAGTAAGCGGGGCCTTTCGGTTCTCCTGTCCCGTTCGTCCTGTCGTAGACCCCGTATCGCAACGACGAATCGGGGAGCGCGGAGCGTGAGGAGTCTTCTCCGAACGCGGAGCAGTCGAAGGATGAACAAGCCCGTGCCTGGCGCCTGGCCCCACATTGGAGGCCATTGCCAGCCGGGCAAGTATCGAAAGACCCTGATGGGTAAAGCACGCGCCTTGGCCCGGCTGCCATCAGGGACGGCGATACCGGCGCACCACTTGGGCCGGCCCTGGAGCTACGGAAGCGCCGCCTGACCGTGGAACTCCCACACAACCACCTCGGCCCCCTCGTCTCCCGCCGTCATCCCAAGCACTCCGGCCTCCGTCAGCCGCGCGGCATCGCCTTCGTCCAGCCATCCGGCCCCTTCCAAGGTCACGCCGCCGCGCGCCACGAAGACGTGCACGAAGGGGGCCGCGGGAATCGCGTCGTCTTGCCGCGGCTCGAAGCGTCCTGCCCAGAGCACGGCGTCCTGTTGTCGCAGGCTGATGGCGCCGCCGTGGCCCCGCCCCGATGCGACCGCGAACAAGCCACCGGCCGTCAGCCGGTCCGTCACATCACGCTGCTCGTAGCCTGGCGCTACACCCAGCTCGTCCGGCACCACCCACATCTGCAGGAAATGGCATGGCTCGGTGTGGTCGGGATTGACTTCCGCGTGTGTGATCCCCGTGCCCGCGCTCATCTTTTGTGCCAGCCCTGGGTAAATCGTGTCGCGCGCGCCGGTGCTGTCCTCGTGCAGCAGCCGGCCCTCCAATACCCAGGTCACGATTTCCATATTCCGGTGTGGGTGCAGGCCAAAGCCCGAGGCCGGCTGGACAATATCGTCGTTGTGCACCACGAGGAG
>JBJKQC010000226.1:0-5586 GCA_046705745.1 Dehalococcoidia bacterium | reverse complement strand
ATCCTGGCCGATGGATTGGCCAGGATGATGTCGTCGGCGGGGTTGGTCACGACAATGGGGTCCGCCACACTTTCCAAGACCAGGTCCAGACGGTCACGCTCGTAGCGCAGGTCGCTGTTGGCCCGTTGCACCTGCCTCAGGCTGCTCCGCAGCTCCTCTATGGCCCCGTGCAGGTCCGTCACGTTGCGCAGGACGGAAACCAGGTCGTGCTCTCCGGTGACCGGGTCCTCCACCCTCTGGCAGATGACCTCGAACAACAATTCCGAGCCCTCGATAGGGTCGACGGCGGTGAACTCCCGACCCAAGGAAGCACCCTGGTCCAGGACGAAGCTGGACAAGGCGGTGGACAGGAGGAAATTGTTCATTTCAATGGCCCGGCGCTTGCCAGGGCTATCGTCTTCATGCAGCTCGAACAGGCGTCCGGCCTGCTCATTCTGGTAGAGGACATTGTTTTCCTCGTCACTGAGCAAGACAGGGTCGGGCACGGCGTTGAGCATCCACCCCAGCCATTCAAGGGCGCTCAGCTCACGAGCATTCGCCTCGTGCCATTCGCGCGTCGTGACGTGCTCCCAGAGGAGGGTGACGAGCTGCCCCGTGTACCCAAACAGCCCTGCAAGCTCCTCCAGCGCAATAGGCCTCGCGCGCGTGAGGACGAGCACCGACGAGGCCGGAAGCAAAGGAATGGCCGCGAAGGAGGTGATTCCCGCCTGGAGGTAGACGGACCTAGACGGGGCGGGTACTTGGGCGTCCGTAGCCACCTGCTGGACGGTGACGGCCTTCCCTTCCTCGAGGGCGGCGAGGAATACCTCCGGGGCCTTGGGCGGGACGCCAAAGACGTGCGTAAGCGGCGAGTGAAGACCCAACCCAATCAGGTCTTTGATGGTGCCGTCGGCAGGATCGATGAGGGCAACGAAGGCGCGGTCTGCACCGCAGCCGGCCCTCAGGGCTTCCAACAATGGCTGAGCCTGGGCGCGAAGCGGCTCCACCCGCTCGAAAGCGCCCGTTTGGCCGGCACCGTCGGCTCGGCCGTCGTTGAAGAAGCTTCCCAGGACCATGACGTTCTTCTCTCGCCTCCTCCCTTCGCTGCCGGTTTCAGGCCCCCTGTACGAGAGGGCCGCCGGCAAGTGCGAGGGGGCAGGAGCCTACGGGCGGCCGCCGGTCTGCCTTGCGCCGCCGGCAGAGCGTGTGGGCGTCATCGCCGGCGGGGCTTCCTCCCTTGGGGCGGCGATGGCCGGCCGGGCAATGGGCGGGGTGAGGCCAACGGCCTCGGCGTACCGGAGGTAGGTGTCGATCGACGCGACGACGACGCGGGCTTCGACGGTCACGAGGTCGATGCCGACCAGCGAGACCCGCACCCACGCATCGATGACGATACCCTTGTCCAGGACCCGGTCGAGGACGTCGATAAGGTTCGACCCACCGCCACCGCTGCCAGGAGAATAACGCTCAACCACGACTGCCTCCTCTTGCTATTTGGGGTCCTGCTGTCGCCGCGCGCGGCGCGTTGGCTGCGGCGGTGCGGCCGCCGGCTCCCGTAAGCCTGCTTGCTTCTCCAACGCTTCCACACGCTGGACAAGCTCCGATGTGCTCGCGCTGCCGAAAAACGGGTCCTGCCGCCACCAGTCCAGGCCCACCTCCGCCGCCTTGTCTATGGAGCAGAGCATGAGGCGGACCTTGATGGTCAGCAGCTCGACGCTGGCCAGGGAGACGCGGATATCTCCCACCACCACGAGGCCTTTGTCCAATACCTTGTCCAGCACGTCTACCAACGAGACGGAGCTGGGCTGTGACATTCCACGATAGTCCATCATGAGATGATCTTTCCTAACGGCCCCAGGTCGATGTCTAGCTCATCCCGGCTGAGGCCAAAGGCGCTGCACAACTCGGTCATGCGCGCATCGAGCTCCATGAGGGCGGAGCCCATCCTTTCCACGTCCTCGTCGGGCAGTCCATCGCCGTCCATACGGTGCAGCGCTTGCCGTTCCAAGACTCGGCGCAGCAAGTCTACAAGGGTGAGCACCAGATGCGCGAGGTCACGGGCAGCGTCGGGAGCGCCTCCTGGGTTTTCCGTCGCCACCAAGAGTGCCTCCGCCGCGATGCCTGGCGTTTGCTGGAGCGATGGGCTTAGACCGGAGCTGGGCTGCTCCGGGGTGGTGGACTGAGGGGCTTTGCCCTCGTGCGGGAGGTGTTCCCGGCGACTGGTCAGTGCCCCGCCTTCCCGCAACTTTTGGACGGAAGACAGCAAGAGACTTAGCCGCAAGTACACGAGGTCCACCCCCGCCAGGGATACCATGGCGTCGCCCGTGACCACCACCCCTTTGTCCAAAAGGTGGTCCACGGCCTCGACGAGGCCCAAATGGCCTGCCGTCAATTGACTAGCTTCCGCCACGAGAGCCCCCAATGAATGAATACGCCGGCCACGGCCCGGTGAGCTCGATCTCAATGCCGCTGTGGCCATGGAACGAACGCAGCGCCGCCTGGAGGTCCCCCACGCGGCCGTTCTCCACCAACGCCGATGCCTTCAGCGCCAATTGCCGGCCGGATGCTTCCTGCGGCGGGAGGTCGTCCACCCGCATGGACTCGGCGGACTTCTGGACCGCCGCCAGGACGGCCTCCACGGACTCCTTTTGCACGCGGGCGGCGTCGCGGCCTAGGACCTCTTCACGCCTCTTTCGGAGCATGTATGCACGGCCGGGCGTGGCGGCGTCCGCCTCTTCTTGCAGCCGCCGGCCCTCGGCGCTGCTCTCCTCCGCGGCTTTCACCGCGGCCTGCGGGTCCACGAAGACCTTCACGGTCCATTCCGCCTTGCCCGCCAATGCCTCAAGCTGGCGGTGGAAGGCTTCGGCGTTTCCCTCAAGGAGGCCAATTACCCCCGCCGTACCGGTATAAACGGCGCCGAAGGACAGGGGGATGACGGCCCCCGCTTCTTGCAGCAGAGCGCCGACCGCCTCATTGTGGCGGAGCGCGTAAGGACCGATTTTGCCAACGTCCTGCAGCAATGCGTTGAGGCTTTCTTCATGAAACATGCCGGCCGGCACATAGCTAACGGCCGCGACGAGCCCTGCTGCGCGGACGGCGAACAGGCGCCATTCGGGGTGGACTCCCGGAATGCCGGCGCCGTCGAGCAGCGCGTCAGCAGCGGAGCCCTCCGGCAAGATAGCGTAGAGGTAGAGCAGGGCATCGCGTGGCGGGGCCGTAGCCTCAGCGGCAGGCGCCAAGCCCCGCGCCCTGCTCGCGCCGGCCTCAGACTTCACGTCTCAGCTCCTGCTGGCGCTCGCGGAGGGCCCGCAAACGGGCCATGATGTCCGCTTCCTGGGCCATGTACTCGGCCTCGCTTATCTCGCCCTCGTCCAAGCGAAGTTGCAGTAACAGCAACTCTTCATGGATGCGCTCCACGCTGGACATTTCCCGCTCGGCCATATTGCCTACCTGGCGCAGGACGAAGCCAAGGCCGCTGAGTGGCGCGGTCAGAGGCGCCGTCAGAAGCTTGAACAGCATTACCGGACCGCTCCTGCCTGTTCCAGCTTAAGGCGGATGTTCACGAAGTTATAGGGGGGCCACGGACCGCTGAAGAGGAACCGTAGCTGGCTCCCGTACTTCTTGGCGATCTGGTCCACCCGCTGCTCGAGCTGCTCGGCTTTCCCCCGGTGCACGAGGAACGCCGCGTTGAGGATCATCTTCTCCCCAATGGGCTTGTTGTGGCGAGAGGCGATCGCATCGTCGCGAAGGAACTCGTAGATCTCTCGCACGTAGCTCTCAGCCTTCTCGTTCATCGCCTGCTCCACCAGGCGCCCGAGCTGCATCCGGGCGAAGTAGGTCGAGGTCAAGCGGTTGGAGCTGATCTCCTCCTTGAGCCGGCGGATCTCCTCCCGGTCTTGTTCGACCTCTTGGAGCACGACGTCCGGGTCCCAATTCACCTTGAGGCCGAACTCGATTTTGTCCTGCATCTTCTTCAAGACGTCTCTGAGCGGTTCGGACGTGTGCTTGAGGAACTCCACGACGTCGTCAGTGGTGCGGAAGACAGTGCCGAAGCTCATGGGGATGACCGTGAACTCTTCCATGACCGCCTCGTTCACGGCCTCATGCGTCATGGCGTTCTCGCGGGTAGGGTCATACACGACGACCGGCGTGTCGGAGACGACCGCCGCCAGTCCATTGTGGTTGATGGTGTAGACGGAGTCTCCACGGCCCCCTATGCCCATGCACTTAAAGCTGCGGGGCTCATCGGATTCGATGATGGCATAGACGTACTTGCCCTCCGGCGCGGGCTCAGCTGGGGGAGCTTGTCTTAGCTCTAGACCGTCCTGATGCTTTTCAGCCATATTGCGCCTCTGCCAGCAATGGGGCTTGACTATTGACCCGAAGACTATCGCGTCCGCGCTTGCGTCCGTCAAGGGGAGAACGGATACTATCTCGGCCTAGTCCATCTGTTTAACTAGACCCTGGCCGGCGACATTTTTATGCTTGCACGCGTCAAAAGGTTGCCATTCCGGGCATTGGGGTCCTATGGAATGGACTTCGCGATGCACACGTGAGCTTACCGGAGCCGGTCTCACCTTCAGCTAGGGCGTGACGTTTCCGAATGGCCTGCGGCGAAGAGTAGGTGTCTTGTAAACGCGCCCTTGGCTCCGGGGCTGGTGGGGGAAAGCTGTGGCAAGAGGTGGAAGGCAAGGTCCCAGCGTGGCAGAGAGATTATCCGAAAGCTTGCTGCTGGACGCCGCGATACGTCTTGCGGACATGCGCGGGCAGGGCGAGCTTTCCGACGCCCTGGCGCAAATCGCCATCGCCTTGACGAGTGCGGATGGCGGCTTCGCGGCGGTCTTGCAGAGCGGCCTTCTGGTCACCCGTCAGCGCTTTCAGAACGGGAAAGCCCTTTCCTTTGGCTATGCTTTGCCTGCTTCCCAGGCAGCGGCGGCCCGCGGCCCAGACAATTTCCTGCCTTCTTCGCTTTTGCCGGACGACCTGGTAGGCGGTGTCCCGGACGGCGGCTTCCTGGGAATAGCAGTGCCCGGCGCCGGAGAAGAGCCGGTGGGCCTGGTGTATGTCCACAAGGTGAAGGACGGATTCTCCAACCAGGACGGGGATGCGCTGGCAAGGCTGGCCATGATTGCGTCTCCCGCCCTGCAAAACGCGTGCGCCCGCGAGCGCTTGCAGCAAGCGGAGCAGTCGGTCAAACATCTGCGGGCCCAGGTGGAGGAGACGCTCGAGCGGCAACAGAAACTCACAGATTTTCTGGGCCGCTATCAGGAGCTAGGGCCGGCCGTGGGCCGCTGGATGGGGACAGCGGATGCCGACCGTGAGCTGGTGGACTACCTGCGCCGTTCTCGCGAGCAATTGGCCACAATTCTGGAAGGGATCGCGGAGGGAGTGATTGTCCACGACTCGGGCGGCCAATTGGTGCATGTGAACGACGTTGCGGTGAAGGCTCTCGGCTTCTCGTCCCAAGCCGACCTCCTGGGGCTGACTGCTTCGGAGATTTTCAGCCGGATCCAGTTCCTGGGGGAATCGAGCACTGTACCTGCTCCAGATTTGCCCGGCCAATGGGCTGCCGACGGGTTGGCCCACGCGGAGACCACGGTGCGAATG
>JBJKQC010000225.1:0-5289 GCA_046705745.1 Dehalococcoidia bacterium | reverse complement strand
TCCGTATACCGCATGGCGGCGGGCGG
Source organism: Dehalococcoidia bacterium (assembly GCA_046705745.1). GTDB lineage: Bacteria > Chloroflexota > Dehalococcoidia > Lucifugimonadales > Australimonadaceae > JBJKQC01. The sequence goes on along the minus strand of JBJKQC010000225.1, from coordinate 5,263 downwards.
GTCATCGTCTACGGAGCCGAAGTTCCCCTGCCCGTCGATGAGCGGGTGACGCATGGAAAAGTCCTGGGCCATACGCACCAAGGCGTCGTAGACTGGCGCATCGCCATGGGGGTGGTACTTCCCCAGCACTTCACCGACTACTCCGGCGCTCTTCTTATAGGCGGCACCAGGGCGCAGCCCCATGCCCTGCATGGCGTAGAGGATGCGGCGGTGCACCGGCTTGAGGCCGTCGCGGACGTCCGGCAGCGCGCGGGAGACAATGACGCTCATAGCGTAGTCGAGATATGCGCTGCGCATCTCTTGCTCGATGCCGACAGGCCGGATATTGCCTGGGGTGAGAACCATTGAGATGGGACTCCTTTCGGAATGTAGGGCGTGTGCTCGGGGACGGCACTAACGGGGGCGGCTCAACGTGCTAGATATTGTGGTGGCCAGAAGAAGTAGAGCCAAATATGGGAAATTTTCATCCATGCTCATTATATCAGAACGCGCGTGCGCGCGTAAGGGCCTTCCGCCGCATGTTCATGCGGCAGAAGTAGCATGGATGAGCCCGGCTCGCGCCAGGACCAGTCCACTAACCCCATTGGCCACCAGCACGCCAGGCAGAAGTACGCCGTCCGCCAGGCGATGCGCCGTTGCTCCACCCGTCCACCGCAAGCGGGCACTGGGCGCCCTTGCAACGGTGGCGGACGAAAAAGCCATCCGACATGCGCGCCGGATCCACCCCGCAGTCGATGGCCGTGTGAAGCACTTCGCCTGTGACTTGGTACAAGCGCCGGATGCCTGGCCTGCCCAGGGTGTCGGCGGGCGTCCCCGGTGTGGATGAGCGCGCGGAACGGCCCCGTCAACGCTCGGGCGCGTGCTTCCCCGCTGGCCTCTAGAGCATCTCGGCCTAGGCGACGCTGGGCGATGACCTCCTCCATGCCCCGGGGCCAATCCAACGGAGCCGAACATACGCTGATCATCAAACACTAGCCGATCCCCGCCGCGAAAGTGGAGCACCACCCGCGGACGAGGGGTCTCGGGCGGGCTGTCGCCAGCGCCGATAAAGCGAAGGTAGCCTGTCATGCCGAAGTGGACGATCCGCCAGGGCCGCCCATCCGTCTCGGACAGCAGGTGCTTGCCATGGCGTCCCGTTCCCACCAGCCTGCCCCTTCGCAGCGCGTCCCCCCGCTGCTCGGTAGACACGCCCTCCACCACACTGGGGCGCAGTACCTCAACCCGCTCGGTATTGCGGTGCAAGGATGTGGCGTCTAAGTAGCGGCGAGGGGGTTTGCATGTCCGGGAGCTCGGGCATGTGTCCTCCTCACCTTGTCACCCTGAGTCCCGATTGGTAGGAGCATTAGATTGGACGCCCCTCGCGCCCGGCCCTCGCCCTCCGTTACCGGGTCCGCAACTGCTTCCGTACGTCAGCCAGGCTGCGGGAGTTGAGGACGTCGGCTGGCACGAGCCACCCGCGCCGCGCTTGGCTGACGCCGAAGCGCATGTCGTCAAGGGCCTCCGCGCTGTGCGAGTCGGTGGATATGACCAGCATCACACCTGCCTCCTTGGCCATGCGAGCATGCAGGTCGTCCAGGTCCATCCGCTTAGGTTGGGCGTTGACCTCCAGCGCTATGCCGTTCTCCTTGGCTGCCAGAATGACCCGGTCCATATCTACGTCAATCGGCTTACGCTCGCCAATATGCCGCGACAGTGGGTGCGCCAAGATGCTTACGTAGCGGTTGTCCATGGCGCGCAGGATGCGCTCCGTCTGCTCTTTCCGGGGTAGGTCATACTTGTAGTGGGCCGCGCCCAACACCAGGTCCAGCTCCTTCAGGATGTCATCGGGCAGGTCCAGCGAGCCGTTCTCGAGGATATCCACCTCCGCTCCCCTCAGCAGCGTGAGGCCGTTGAGCCGCTTGTTTAGCCCTTCGATGCGCTTGATATGCGTGGCCATATGCTCGGCGTCCAGGCCGTGGGCAATGCGGGACGAGTGCTCCGTGATGGCCAGGTATTCATAACCTCGCTCCTGGGCCGCACGCGCCATCGCCTCCAGGCTGTCGTGGCCGTCCGATGCCGTGGTGTGTGAGTGGAGGTCGCCGCGGATATCGTCCAATGCAACGAGCTGGGGCAGCTTCCCTTCCACCGCCTCCTCCAACTCCCCACGGGCTTCCCGCAGCTCTGGATCGATGTACGGCAGCCCTACCTGCGCATAGACCTCTTCTTCCGTCTTGCCCGCAACCCGCTCATCGCCGCGAAAGACGCCGTACTCGTTGATCTTCAGGCCGCGCTTCACACCCAAGTGGCGCACGGCCACATTGTGCTCCATGGAACCGGTGAAATAGTGGAGGGCCGCGCCGTAACTTTCCTTCAGCATCGCCCGGAGGTCCACCTGCAGGCCCGATCGGAGAAACACAGTCGAACGCGTCTGACCTTTGGATACGATGCGCTCAACTTGGTCATAGGCGGTGAACCGGTCCATGACATCGGAACCTGGACTGTACGTTACGACCACGTCCAAGTCTCCGACGGTCTCTTTTCCTCGGCGGTAGCTGCCCGCCACTGCGACGGCTTCCACGCCTGGTATCCGACGTAGGTAGTCCGTCAAGCGGCGGGCAATGCGGTCGGCCTCGGAAAGGAATATACGTTCACTCGAGGCCCGGCGCGCAGGCTCCAACTCGCTCAGGATGTTTTGCTCGCTTTTAGGACCGAACCCCGGCAGGGCGCGCAGCCGCTCCGCTCGCGCCGCCTGGGCAAGCTCTTCAGTGCCCGCGATTCCGAGCTCCTCATAGAGCAGCTTGGCTCGCTTGGGGCCGATGCCCGGTATTTGCACAACGTCCAGCAGTCCGGCGGGCACTTGGCGTTTGGCCTCTTCCAGCTCGGCCAGTTCCCCCGTACGCACTATTGCCTTCATCTTAGCGGCAAGGTCTTTGCCGATGCCCGGCAGCTCGTCCAAGTCTTCGCCCTCTGCAAGCATATCCGTGACGCTGTGGGGAAGGCCCTGAATGATTCGGGCTGCGTTCCGGTACGCGCGAACGCGAAAGGCGTTACCTCCTTCGATTTCCAGCAGGTCCGCGTACTGATCGAAGATCTGGGCTATGTCCTCGTTCTCGACCGCCATGGCGCTCACCTCCGACCGTCAGACCCCAGTTCATCCGACATGCCGTATCACGCGTCGAGGCTCGGGCAAAGGGTTGGCCGCCGCTCCCTAGCGACAGGCGCTCGCCCCAAGGAGTGTCAGCCCGAAGGCAAATGTCCCTGGTAAATGGCGACGGGCAGGCGCGACCACCGAAGGTGCTCCACCAACACCGTATCACTGACCTTGAAATGATCGTAAGCATCTTTATCGATGGGGAAGCGGACGCGACCGACATCGACAAGGTAGGGCTTGGGAATAAGCACGTTCCAAAAAGGCCGCTTGATGAGAGGGCCCAACCTGCCAGGCACAAAGCCGTGATGTCCGAACATCTCCATCCCACCCAGCAACACACGAGTGAAAAACAGCACCATGACCATCAGAAAGACGTACGCCAAGGGGGTGACGCCAAGCAGGGCGAACGCTGCCAGAAGGCCTCCGCTGACGGCCATTATGGCTGTGTTACGTATGGTCGGGAACGTAATGGACCTGCGATCCGCACTCCAGGCCAGATTGAACTGCATTCCGCAGTGGATGCAGGTGGCACCACTGCCCTCGGATCGCTGCATGTACAGGTGGCGGCATTCGTCAGGCGACTGCCGAGGCATGCTGTATGGGTCGGGGCGCTGTTGTCGTTGGAACATGGCTAGAGAATGTCTCCCGCCTCAAATCGCTCAGACCATCCGATGAACCAATCGAACAGCTTCAAGAAGCTACGCGGAACCTCATCCTCTCGTTCCGGGTGGCACTGCACCGCCATCAAGTATGGGTGGGCCGGGCTCTCTAGCGCCTCAATAACTCCATCCTGCGGGTGATACGCGGACGCCAGAAGCCCCTGCGCCCGATGCCGCTCCTTCACTCCTTGGTGGTGCAGACTGTTGGTGCGGTAGATGGCTCCCGCGCCGAGGATGGCCCCAAGCTTGCTGCCCGGCGAGACATAGACTTGGTGGATGACAGGCGGAACATGATCATCGTAGCTCATACGCCCGGGGCCGTGACCTGGCAGGTCCTGAATGAGCCTTCCGCCGAACGCCACATTAATGAGCTGCATGCCACGGCAGATTCCCAGCACAGGCATGTTGCGGTCTAGGGCGTACCGTAGCAGGGCGAACTCCATCTCGTCGCGCTCCGCCCAGGACTCGACGCCTGCGGCAGGGTCCGGTTGTTCACCGTAGTACTTGGGGTCTACGTCATAGCCACCACTTAGGAGCAATCCCGATACCCCTGCCATTGTTTCGTCAACACTGCTGAATATCTTGGGGGCAGCCAGACGCGCCTGCGCTGCCCTCTTCATCAGCGGGGCTGCGTATTGGGCCGCTTCGTTTGGCCCAGTCCCCGTTACAGTAATCAGCGGCAAAGTCGCCTCCCCACGCACGCTTAAACGCACATTGAAAGAATAATTATAGCGGGGATGGCCTCGGAAGCAGTGGAAGTGTGGGAGCCTCGCCGAACAGCAGTCTGCTGCTTGGCCTGGGTTCGCTTTCGACCTAGGACCCACAGTCGGCGGCCGTCGTCATAGCCGGTGTCGCGCATGGTCCGCACGGCATCGAAGTAAAGCCCTCTCAGCTTCTCTTCCACGTATCGCGACGGAACTGCAACCCCCAACTTCCATGTCTCGGGGCGCGCCGGGTTGTCCTGGACAAATAGAGGAGCACCGCGCAGCCATTTGAACGCAGCAATGCGGTACCGACATCGACCGGGCGACGGATAGGAGGAGGGACAGCCCGAAGCGACCGCTGCTTCACGCCGCAGCCCCCGCGGAAGTGCAGCTGAAGCCTGCCATCTGGCCTTAGCGCCCTTACCACCTCTCTCAGGTTTCGCCAGAACGCCGCCCCTGACCGGAAAAAATCGAAGACGTTATGCGAAAAGCAATTATCAATGCTTGATGTTTCAACAGGCCACAAACCCACACCGTCCGCCAACAAAAAGGTCGCCGTATCCACCGGGCGGCGCCGCTCGCCCAACTCGATTATGTTGGGAGAGACGTCAACGCCCAGAATCTTGGCAAAGCCGAGTTCGGCGAACCCGGCGAACAGCCGTCCCACGCCGCAACCAATCTCTAGCAAGACCTCACCCCCGGGTCCGTGCCGAACTCGCCAAGCCCCAGTGACACCATCTCTATGGCGTGCCGGCGGCCCTCCTCATAGT
>JBJKQC010000224.1:0-4111 GCA_046705745.1 Dehalococcoidia bacterium | reverse complement strand
CTCATAGACCTGTTCAGCGCGGCCGCGGACGAGCTGAGCGACTATCAGGACCGGGTGATGAACGAGGCGTACCTGGGCACCGCGCGCAAGCGCGTGTCCTTGGCACGACACGCGCGGCTGATGGACTACCACATCCACCAGGGGAACCAGGGGAGCACCTGGCTGGCCTTGGAGCTAGCGGCCGCAAAAGACGGCACGCTACCGGCCGGGCTCGTGGTGTGGACAGGGAACGCGGAGCTCACCGGCGAATCCCAGGTGTTCCTGACGCGCGAGCCGGCGCGGGTACACAGCTTGCTGAGCCGCATGGGGCTGTACACCTGGAGCGACTCGATGCCATCGCTCGCTGCAGGCAGCACGAGTGCCGACCTTCGACTGGACATCAACTCTCAATTCGCGGCTGACACAGTGCGAGACCTGATCCGGAACGGCGAGGTAACCCACCTGCTGGTCCAGGAGTGGCTGAACCCGGCGACGGGCCAGCCGGCGGGCAGAGACCCAGCCAAGCGACAGTTGCTCTCTCTACTTCCCGGCGACGACGGGGCGGAAACGATGCAAGACCCGGTGACCGGGGACTGGCTGGTGAGGGTCCGCTGGGCCGACGAGGACGCCCTCAAATACAACTACTGTTTCGTGGTGGGGTGCCCGCCGCCGATAGGCCGGGTGGAGGACATCTCGCTCTTCCATGGGAATTTGGTCCGAGCCTACCACGGGCGACCGAGTCAGGCGGACTTCCTGGAGCCAGAAAGCATCCTGACGGGCCCAGGCCAGTACTACTACGAGCGGACTGACGGAGGCCCGGGACGCGAAGAGGCGTGGGGCACCATCTGCAGGCTACCGGACGGTCCCCTCGCCTACCAGGACACGCCGCCGGGAGGCGACACCCCACCTCAGTCAACGCTGACGGTGACGGTAGAGCTTCCGGATGGCACGTCGGATACCTGGGAGGAGCAGATAAGCCTGGTCCACAGCGACGACAGCTCCGAGAACGGCGACCACTTCGTGGTGGAGACGGACGAGGACGGCCGGAGCCTCATCCGATTCGGGAACGGCGTAAACGGACGCAGGCTGCCAACCAGCGCCACGGTCCACTGCACCTATCAGGTAGGGGCGGGCCTCGACGGGAATGTAGGCGCCGACACGCTGACGCACTTCGACCAGACCTTCGATCCGCTGGTGGACCAGGCCACGATGTGGAATCCCTTCGACGTGACCAATGGGAGGGAGCCGGAGCCGTCCGCTGAGATCATCCGCCGAGTGCCGGAGGCCTACCGCTACCGGCAACTGCGGGCCGTGACGCTCGACGACTATGTGCGCCGGGCCGAGGAGCTTCCCGGTGTTTCGAGCGCATCCGCGCGGTATGCATGGACCGGCAGCTGGCGCACGGTGCAGATAGCAATCGACCCGGCAGGGACGACGGAGCTGACGGATACGCTGCGCGAGCAGGTGGCGGACTACCTGGAAGCGGTGCGGCTCATCGGCGAAGACCTGGAGGTCCGGCCCCCGCAGTTCGTACCGCTCGACATCCAGGTGGTGGTGTGCGCCGCGCCGGACTACTGGCCTGAGGACCTGCGCTCGGTGCTGGAGCAGGAGTTCTCCGACGGCTATACGCCCGACGGTAGGCAGGGCTTTTTTCACCCGGACGTTTGGACATTCGGACAGGAGCTTCATGCGAGCCAGATCATCGGCCGGGTGCAGGCGGTCCAAGGCGTTGACCGCGTGGTGTCAGTGACAATGAAGCGCTGGGACGAGCCCACGTCCGGTGACCCGGAAGTTGCCACGGTGAGGGCCAACGAAATCATCCGGGTGCAGAACGACCCGGACCATATGGAAGAAGGGTCCATACGCTTCGACGTGCAGGGAGGTCGACGATGACGACTCCCGATTGCCGAAACGACTGCGTGGATCCCTTGCGGTTCCCGAAGCGCCCCAATAACAGGCCCGGCCTGTCGCACATCGACTATCGCATCGGGACGTACTCAGACTTCCGAGAGGCGCTGCTGCGGAATCTGGACGCGGACGCGCTCCTGCAGACGTGGACGCACCGCGGGGCGGATGACCCCGGCATCGCGCTGCTGGAGGGCGCGGCCATCCTGGGTGACATCCTCACGTTTTACCAGGAGCTGTACGCGAACGAGGCGTACCTGCGCACGGCGCAGTGGCGTGAGAGCATTGGGGACCTGGTGAGGCTCCTCGGCTACCGCCTGGCGCCAGGGATAGGCGGGCGGGGCACGTTCGCGTTCCAGGTCCGAGGGGACGCGCCCGTCACCATTCCCGTGGGACTGCCGTTGACCGCGCAAGTGACCGGGCTGACCGACCAGGCGGACTTCCAGACAGTGGAAGAGCTGACGGCGTACCCCTGGCTCAGCGCGCTCAACCTTTTCCGACCGCAGCACACACCCCATATCACCTCGGAGACGAGGGAGCTCGTCGTCGAAGTGGCCGAGGGTTCAGCCAGCGTGGTGGACATCGCCAAGGGCGACCGACTGGTCATCGGCGATCCCGCGCCGGCGCACGACCCCGGCCGCCTACGGAACGCCGAGGTGGTGATTGTGGACGACGTGCAGGAAAGGCATGGAACGAAGGTCCTCATCATCAAGGGGGCGCTGAGGCGGTCAGGGAGCGTCCCGCACGTGGCCGGGTTCAAGCTGGGACGGTCGTTCCGGCATTTCGGTCACAGCGGGCCGAGCACGACGGTGGAGGTCTCCGGGACCACTTCCACCACCAAAACCATCTTGTTCACCCGAACCGTTAGCGGGACCACCCCCGCGGTTACAAGCGCCAGCTCAGAGCGGATTTTGGACCCGTCGCTAGGGAAGCTCGAGATGCCAGTCGAAGGCGAGGTGGACGACCTGCCAAGCGGCGTCCCGTTCATCATCGAAGGCATCTTTGCCGATCACGCGGGCAAGCACGAGAAAAGCTTCACCTTCATCCGGGAGATCGCGAGCGTGGCTTCGCGCTCCATGACGTGGGGCGTCGTGTCCGGCGCTGCGACGTTCGTGGAGATCGACAAGACGCTAGCTATCGTCGAGGCCGGCGTGACCTACAACTGGACGGACATCCGCACACTCCGGTTCCACGAGACGCTCTCGCCGCTGCTCACGGTCAATGCGGCGCCCCAGGATACGTCAGCGACGAGCGGCCATGACCTCTACTATTACGGGACCGACGCGGAGGCGGAGGCGCTCAAGGGCAGGACGGTGCTGCTGGCCAAGGAAGGCGAGGCGCCGGAGCAGGCAACCGTGCAGTCCGTGGAAGCAGGGGCCGAAACCGAGGCGCAAGCGCGGATGCTCCGGAAGGTGACGCTGGATGTCACCGCGGACTATGCGGACTACACCGAGGCGGACCCAACGGTCACGGTGTACGGGAATGTGGTGGAGGCGACGCAGGGCAAGTCCGAGCAGGAAACGGCGCTGGGCAACGGCGATAGCCGGCAGTCATTCCAGACGTTCAAGCTGCCCAAGGCCCCCCTGACCTACCTGAACAGCGTGGACGAGACGCCACCACAGGTGCCGGAACTCGAGATCTACGTCAACGATCACCTGTGGACGCGCGTGCCATCCTTCTTTGGCCATGGCCCAAAGGAGGAGGTCTACGTCGTGCGGGAGGACGCGGCCGGGAGCAGCTGGGTGCAGTTCGGCGACGGAAAGACTGGGGCGCGACTGCCGTCAGGCATCAAGAACGTGGTCGCACAGTACCGGACAGGCATCGGGGCGTACGGCGGTCTTCGTGAGGGCACGAGTGTGCAGGCGGGCGGGCGCGTCGACCGGCTGGACAAAGTGCTGCTCCCCGGCGAGGTGTCCGGGGGAGACCAGCCCGAGGCCGGAGACAAGGCGAAGGAGGCGGCGCCGGGCAAGGTCCAAGGGCTGGACCGGCTCGTCAGCCTGCGGGACTTCGAGACAGAGACGCTGGCCATCCCCGGTGTATCCCGGGCAACTGCCGCATGGCAATTGGTGGATAACGTCCCGAGCGTGGTCATCACCGTACTGATGGAGACAGGGCGCGACGCCGAGATCGCGACGGTGCAGCAGACCATCAGCGGCTACAACCAGAGCCGGGGGCCCCAGCGGTTCCCGGTGATCGTCCACCAGGGATGCAGGCGGTACGTGTATCT
>JBJKQC010000223.1:0-3411 GCA_046705745.1 Dehalococcoidia bacterium | reverse complement strand
GGTTCCGGCATGCTCGGCTGCAGCCGGGTGGCGGCGACACCGAGCTCCGCAGCAATGGTATCGAGCCGGCCGAAGGTGTCGGCGGACAGCAGATGGACGGAGACAAGCGACTTGAGCTCCGCTATCGCCTCAGCGACGCCCGGAAGCAGGTCGCCATCCAGCGAGAGGGTGCCGTTAACATCAAGGACCAAATGACTAAGATGGAGGTGTTTCCACCCTTTGATGTCCAGTTCAATCATCCCGTTGGCTCCGTAGGATGGGGCATTCCCCGCCGCTGTCTGGGAGAGGGCCCGGTGGCTTGCAAGCACATTCCGCTGTTCTTGTCTCGTTTGCAGCCAGCCCGCACTGCCTTCACCCAAGCTCTGGAAGTGGACCCAAGGCGCCTGCCCTCGCCAGTGCCAAAGTACGGGAATCGCGGCAAAGTGATATCAAAACATCACTTCCACGAGCATTTCCCGAAGTCCTATCCATGGCCGCGGCCCGGCGGACGGTGGCAAACCGATGTTTTGCCATCACTTTGCGCCTTTCGGCCGTGGACCGATAACGGCCCGTATCCGGGCAGGTGCGCCACTTGCCGGGGAATATTGCTACCAATTTGGCGGCATTCTCACGAATCTTGGGAAGTCGGTTCATGACCGTAGGCTGCTCGCAGCCAGATTATCGCTGAATAGTTGCGTCATGTGTCGCAGCTGATGGCAACCACACAGGTGAACGCCTGGGCGAAGCATGCTTCGCCCTTGCACCGAAGGCTCGAAAGACGGGCAGATGGCATAGTGCTATAAATTCTGCACTTTCACGGGCATTTTCCAAGGGTCGGTTTATGGCCGTGGCCTGCCAGATTGCGGCAAAGTGCAGATTTCGCGCACTTTGCGTCGCATGATGCTGAACCAGTAGCGCTCCACGTGGGTGTGTATCGCGGACGGACGGTGGGGCGTATAGCGCAATGCCAGGGCGCACAGGTGGTGCACCCGTTCGACCAGAGGCGCGGGACACAGACCGGCATCATGGCGTTTATATGGCCGTTGTGCGACGAACAACAAGTATTATAGCATAGGACGATATGGATAGACTAGCCCGCAGCGGCAGCAGGGCCAGCCCGATGGCCGATCGGCTCTCACTGCACGGGATTGACAGCGGCAACGCGCATGCTGTAATTACGTAGTTGCTAGAAATTCACATATGCGGTGATGGAGTCCACCTGAAGCGCCCTGCGCGGGCTGATGACTCCTACAGGGAGCTTGCTCCCTGATAGGGGCTGCCCAGCGGGGTGTTTTTGTGTCTTAGGCCGCATCTGTCTACGCCGGTGGCCCCGAGCGTCCTCTCAAATGCCGGAAAGGCAGAGGTGGCCGTCAGTGACGACAACTGTCCTGTTCAATGTCCTCCAGGTGCTGGTGGTCCTTTTATTCGCGCCACTGCTCTCCGGCATCACTTCCCGCCTCAAGGAGATCATTCAGTCGAGGCGCGGACCCAGCGTTTTCCAGCCCTACTATGACCTGTGGAAGCTTTTCCACAAGGACGAGGTGGTCTCCGAGGAGGCGACGTGGGTCTTCCGCTTCACTCCTTACCTGGCTTTCATTACGCCTCTGTTCGTAGCCTTGCTCATCCCGGTGCTGACCACTTACCCACTCTTCTTCGCGTTCATGGACGACATGGTTGGCGCTGGCTTCATCCTGGCGCTGGGCGGGTTTTTCGTGAATCTCGCCGCAGTAGACGCCGCGAATCCCTACGGTCCCATGGGGGCGAGCCGTAGCCGCATGGTCAGCTTTCTGGCCGAGCCCATCTTCATGATCGTTTTCTTCACCGTGTCCTTCGTGGCGGGCTCGACCATACCCTACGTTGTACAGCAAGCGTGGGTTACGCCCCTCGCGAACTTCTTCGAGCCATTTCATGTCCTCCTGCTGGCAGCTTTCTTCATGCTGATCCTGGCAGAGGCGGGACGAATACCCGTAGACAATCCATCCGGCCATTTCGAGCTTGCAATGATCGAGGAGTCCCGTGTCCTGGAATATTCCGGGCAAGGGGCCGCGCTGATGAAGTGGGGCGGGCAGATGAAGCTGATGGTGCTCATCATCGTCTTCGTGAATGTCCTGTTCGGACCTTGGGGCCTCGCCTCGAGCGAATCGGCAGGCAGCGTCCTAGCAGCAATTCCGTTGGTCCTCTTGAAAGTACTGGGGTTCATCCTCGTGTTGGTGGGCGTGGAGTCATCGCTGGCAAAGCTGCGGCTGTTCAGGATCACGGAGTTCCTCGCCGGTGCTTTGGTGCTGGCGGTGACGGCGATGTTGACGCGGGCATTCACCATGTAGGGCCTATCCGAAAGTCGTTCGAGGAACCCCCGTTCGACAGGACAGGCTTCGAGAGCTCCGACAGTAGTCGTAAGTCCTACTCGGACCTCAGGGCGGACGGGTCCCGGATGGGCAGGTAAGGGACGGTGACGATGCTGGCTGATGGACAAACGATCACACAGGTACAAAGCTCGCTCAACTCGCTGGCCGCGGGCCTTTTCTTGGTGACCGCATTCGGCATCGTGGCGGAGCGCCAGGTATCCGACACGCTGTCGCTTTTCGTGGCACAGTCCGTCTTCGTCGCGGCGGCGGCCTTCATTGTGGGGGGCTATCCCGTATCCAGCCACCTCATGGCGCTGGGGGCCATCATCCTGGTGAGCAAGGTCTTCGTCATCCCATTCCTTCTCAGGTCGCTTCTGCGTGAGGAAGTGTACCGAAGGCGCGAGGTGACGCAGGTCATGAGCGTTCAGTCGTCACTGCTGATCGCTCTGGCCCTGACCACCGGCGCCTACATCGTAGCCTGGTCCCTGAGTCATTCGGCGGCAAGCACGCTGATTGGAACCAACGTGCCGGTGGGCCTAGGCGTTCTGCTAGTCAGCTCGTACACGCTGGTAGTACGGCGCGAGGCGGTCCCACAGCTACTGGCCCTGCTGGCGATGGAAAACGGCGCATTGGTCATAGGCATCGCGGTCGCCCCCCATTTGCCACTGGTCGCCGAGCTCGCTTTGGCCATGGACGTGCTCCTGGTAGGCGCAGTGGTCGGCGTGCTGGTGAGGCTCATCCACGAGCAGACGGGGACCACGCATCTTCACGAGGCAGTAAACCCACAGGAGTCATTGGGCAATGGTACTGGTCCTTCTCCTCGCCATCCCGCTGGCAGCTAGCCTAGCGGTCCTTTTGAGGCCCGGCCGTCGAACGGCACCAGCCGTGACGCTGTCGGCCGCCGCCGCGATGGTTGCCTTGTCGGCTTGGCTAGCGGCACAGGTCCTGCATAGCGGCAAGGTGACGGCAGTCTCAGGCTGGTTGGAAGCGGACGGGCTCAGCGCGTTGGTGATACTGCTGGGGAGCTTCTCCCTGACGACAGCGGTCCTGTTCTCCTGGGGCGTCATGGACCGCACCATCAATACCG
>JBJKQC010000222.1:0-9893 GCA_046705745.1 Dehalococcoidia bacterium | reverse complement strand
TGGACCAGCTCTTCATCGAGTTCCAGGGCGATCACCCGTGCGGCGCGTTGGGCGAGCACAAGAGTCAGCGTGCCGCGGCCGGGACCGACTTCGATGACGGTGTCTTCCGGTCCAACCTCAGCGGCGTCGGCGACGGCGTTGAGGATATTGCGGTCCGCGAGGAAGTGCTGTCCTAGCGATTTCTTGGGGGCGGGATTAGGCACGCGACCATGATACGGGACTGGGACACGGGTTGCCGGAGAAGGAAAATGAACAATGGGCGCGGCCCGGCCGCGCCCATTGTTCATTTGGTCAGAGAAGTGGCCGTGCACCTCCCTTCGAACCGGAGGCCCAGCACTTAGCCCATTGGGACGGACTCAAGCCAGGCTGGTCTGTGGCACCCAGAGCGCGCCGCTTACCGCTGCTTCCTCCCGGACCTGACGGGGTTCACAGGGCTCCGCCGCACAGGGCCCGGCTCTCATTGTCCATGCCCGAGCCAGAGGTACTAGGGTCAGCCCTAGGGGAGGAGTTCAACCCCGCTAAAGCGGATTTCGGGTACAGGGCACCGCTAACTCCCCGTCTAGCACGACCAGTATCGATTATACCAGGCGGGAGGCAACAGGCTGGGGTCCTTCGTTGGTCAGTTTCAGGGGCGTACTAGCCCTTGGCCTGTCCCCACTTGTCGTAGAAGGTCACTTCGCGAACGGGCTTTCGCTTGCTGCCGCCGAGGTGATCAGGCTCACGCGGATAACCCAAAGGGATGAGGGCCATAGCCTGGTAATCGCCGGGTATGCCCAGGAGCTTGGCGACTTCCTCGTAATCGTGCTGCCAGATGGTCGTTAGGCGGGTCCCCAGGCCCAATGCCGCCGCGGCCAGCATCAGGTTCTGCACGGCGGGGTAGATGGAGGCGTAGTACGCCAGGGAGGGATTGCCCTCGGCCCTTTCCGTACAGGCCATGATGAGCGCCGGTACGTGTTCCATGTCGAAGGCGAAGGTCAGCGGCTGGCCTTCCGGCGGCTTTGGCGACTCCGACAGCCCTCGGGACTTCGCCTGGCCCAGCAAATAAATCCGACCCATCTCCCGCTTGACCGCCGGGTCACGAATAACGATGAACTTCCATGGCTGGCGGTTGCTTCCGCTTGGAGCTCGCACGGCCGCGCGCAGGACCTGCTCGATTGCCTCATCCGGCACGGGGTCCGGCTTGTAGTAGCGGATGCCGCGCTGGCTGCGGACGACGTCGAAGAAGTCGGGCATGGAACGTCTCCTTTGGTTGGTTTCTCATAGCGTACCCGATAACACTCCACGCGAGGGCGTGAGCCTTAGCCATGTCTGATTGTGGCGAGGGAATAGTGCTATGAAATCTGTAGATTCACCACGATTTCTGTGACGCCGGTTCATGGCCGTAGACCGGCGGCCGATAACGACGCGCAGTTTCCGCGCACTGTGTGTCGTGTGATTCCGTAACCCACAGCGCCCCAAAAGAGGGATGAAAGGGGGTCATACGTGGAACGAGGGGGCAAAGCCAACGCGCACAGATTGTGCGCTCGTGCATCTAACGGGGGCGGAATGCCATCTGTTGCCGATGCCGTTTACGTGGCCGTGGACTGGGAACGGCAAGATTTCTAACGTGGTGACATATAAATGGACCAACGAGAAATCACCGGCAGGCCGTGGTCTGGCTAATCAAGAGAAGCGGAAAAACGAGAGGGCTTGGCGCCCTGCTCGTGCGCTCCGTGGACACGGCGGACTGTGGGGACAGCCGTGTGCGCCAGAGCTGCCTGACCTGCGATCTTGCTAGCGGATTCGCCGAGCGTCTACAAGCGGGGCGTCGGTCAGGGGGAAGGAAGCTGCACCGTGCGGGCAATCTATAGCCGATCTAAGACGCGATTGCCTTGGCATGTGTAAGGCCGAATTCCCGCCCACCCAATCAAAATGAGGGAAAATCCAGGCCGTATGAGGGTCTGCCCAGTGGCCGTCCACCTTACACTAAGGTGAGACTAAGGTGTTGATGTGGCGTGAATGTCTCCACATGCGCGGGCGTTTGCGATATGGTTTCGGCTTGATGCCCGCGGGGTCGGAAGGTGAATGGCTCTAACCCTTGAAGGTAGGGCTGCTCCTCTAAGCATCGATAAGTGTTTCCTGCTATCCACGCAATTGGGCCGGGGGGAGTTGTGGGGTAATGAAGCGCATATCGGATGGCGGGTCTCGCCCGTCTTCAGATGTCGAGGACCTGGCAGCAAACGAGCTGCGTGAGCGCACGCGCCAGCAGGCGTCGATTGCGGAGCTTGGACTTTTCGCTCTTTCCCCGGTCGGCCTCGCGGAAATCATGGACAGGGCCGCGGACCTCGTCGCCGGAACGCTTGGCGTGGAATACGCCGAGGTGCTGGAGCTTTTGCCGGATGGGAAGGCCCTGCAGCTCATGGCAGGCGTGGGCTGGCATGAAGGCCTTGTCGGGAAGGCTATCGTCGACGCGGACCTACACTGCCAAGCGGGCTACACGCTGGTCTCCAACGGGCCTGTAATCGTGTGCGATCTCAGAAAAGAGACGCGTTTCAATGCGTCGCCGCTCCTCTGCGATTGGAGCGTTGTTAGCGGAATGAGCACGATAATCGTCGGGCGCGGCGGTAAACCGTACGGCGTGCTGGGGGCTCACAGCGTCCACGAGCGCGTCTTTTCAGAAGATGACGTCCACTTCATTCAGGCGGTGGCCAACATTGTGGCCATGGCGGTTGAGCGGTCAAGGGTCGAGGCCGAGCTGCGGCTGTACCGGGAAGTGTTCATGGACTCGATGGACGCCGTGGCTATTGTGGCGCCCGATGGACGCTATGTGGAGCAGAACCGAGCCCACCAGGAGTTAACAGGGTATTCAGCCAGCGAACTTGTCGGTCAGACCCCAGCCATACACCTGGGCGAGGAGACTTACGCGAGAGTGGAAGCGGAGCTCGCGGAGATCGGGCAGTTCCACGGCGAGATGGTGAGCACCACGAAGGACGGCCGGACGGTAGACGTCGATTTTTCCGCCTACCCGGTCTTCGACGCCTCAGGGAAGCTTGCCTGCTACGTGGACATCAAGCGCGATATCACGGAGCGGAAACGCGGGCAGGCGGCGCTCGCGAGGAGCGAATCACGATACAGGCGGCTGGTGGAGTCCGCGCCTCTGGCTATCGGGGTGCACCGGGACGAAAAGCTTGTCTTCGCCAATCCGGCTGCCGCGGCACTCGTGGGAGCACCATCCTCGGTCGATCTCATGGGCAGGTCCGTGCTGGACTTCGTTTGCCCGGACTTTCATGACGAGCTGGTGCGCGAGACGCGCGAAGCGCGGGATGCCGGCCGCCCGACAGCGCCTCGGGAAGTGAAGCTACTGGCGTTGGATGGCAAGGTGCTGGACGTGGAGTTGATCTCCATTCCTTTCTGGGACGAGGCTGGCCCGGCCACGCAAGTCTTGGTGAGGGACATCACGGAGCAAAAGCAGGCGGAGCAGGGACTGCGGTTCCTGGTGGAAATCAACGATTTGCTGAACGCATCCTTGGACTACGAGACGACCCTTAGGGAGGTCGCACGGCTGGCCACCTTGCGGCTGGCCGACTGGGCAGCCGTGGACCTCTTCCAGCCGGACGGCCGGCTTCGGAGGCTAGTCGTCGTACACCAAGACCCGAGCAAAGTGCACCTGGCTTTTGAAATTGCGAGGCGGTATCCCCAAAGCGAAGAGGGCATCGCCCGCTTGCGCAATGGAGAAACATTCTGGTTCCCGGAAATCACGGACGAGATGCTAGGCGCGGGAGCTAAGGACCCCGAGCACCTGACCCTCATCCGAGCCCTCAACCTGCGGTCAATGATGGTCGTCCCATTGCAAGCGCGTGGGGAGGTCCTTGGCGCCCTCACCTTCGCCAGCGCGGAGTCGGGTAGAGTTTTCAGTGCGGCAGATTTGGACCTGGCCAAGGAGATTACGGCCCGGTGCGCCGTTGCCATCGACAACGCCCGTCTGTACCGGCGTGCAGAGGAACAATGGCTGGCGGCCCAGGCTGCAACGGAGCACATCCAGTTCATCCTGCGTTCCGCACGCGTGGGGACTTGGGAGTGGGAAAGGGCCAGTGGCGCGGTCCGCTGGTCGGACACGTTAGAGCAAATCCACGGCTTGCCTCCGGGCGGGTTTGGCGGGACCTTCCAGGATGTTCAACGGAGGATACACCCGGAAGATACGCCTAAGGTCTTGGAGCGAATACGGGACACCATCGAAAGGGGCGGGGACTACGAGGTCGAGTACCGCATCTTGTCTCCTTCCGGCGTGCGGTGGCTCGCGGCACGGGGCAAAGTCATCCAGGACGCCCAAGGGAACACTACTGGCATGACCGGTGTATGCACGGATGTAACGGAGCAGAAGCGCGCGGAAGAGTCACTACAGCGGCAAGAGGAACGTCTCCGAACGCTCGTGGAGGTCTCTCCCATCGGGATCGTCATCCTGACCGTGCCAGGAGAGCGAGTGTCTTTTGCCAATCCCGAGGCGGCGCGGATCATTGGGGCTCCTGCAAAGGAGGGAGACCCAGTCACGGACCTCACGCAAGGCGTCGTATTTCGCCGTCAGGACGGAACCATTTACCAGCATGATGAGCTTCCCGGGCTGCGTGCCGGCCGCACGGCGGAGCGAGTCCGAGCGGAGCGTGTGAATGTGGAGTACCCGGATGGCCAGGTGAAGCCGCTCCTTGTCAGCGCCGCTCCCTTCTACGGACCCGAGGGAAATGTAACGGCCGTCGTCTTGTTGTTGGAGGACGTCACCGCGCTCACGCAGAACGAGCGCCTGCGGCACGAGTTCCTGAGCATGGTTACCCATGAGCTGCGGTCCCCGCTCGTTGTGATAAAAAGCGCCACCGCCATTGCAAAGGAGGAAATGGTGACTCGGGCCTTGGAGTCTCCGGAATTGCTAGAAGCTATCGATGAACAGGCAGACCGTATGTTGAGCCTGGTCGCCAACCTTTTGGATATGGCCCAGATAGAAGCTGGGGCCTTTTCCATCGATCCCCACCCCACCAGTTTGAGAGAAGTTGTCGAATCGGCGGTGCACCCATTAGCGGCCGTCAGCCCCGTCCCTATAGACCTCCACATTCAGGCGGATCTCCCACGAGTGGCTTTGGACCCTCAGCGCATAGGTCAGGTGGTGACCAACCTGGTTTCCAACGCGGTACGCTTCGCCGATCCTGGGACGGCTGTGGAGGCGATCGCGAAGTGGCAAGACGGCTCGGTCGTCGTGGCGGTCCGTAACCAAGGCCCTACGATCCCACCGGACAAGCTCCCTTTGCTGTTCAGGAAGTTCACGCGCATCACACCGGGGAACGGCCCGCGTGCCGGCGGAGCGGGTCTTGGACTGTCCATCTGCAAAGGCATCATCGAGGCCCACAAAGGCACTATCTGGGCGGAGAGCATCCCGGCCAGCAAGGAGACCGTCTTCTACTTCCGCTTGCCCCTCGACGGCGGTGACTCATCTGAGGAACGCCAGCGGTCCGGCGGGAGTGAAGCCGGCAGCCCGGAAAAGGACCGTTCAGAAGGGACGCGGTACCATATCTTGGCGGTGGACGATGAGCCCATGGTGCTGCGCTACGTCCAAAACCTGCTCCGCCGGACAGGGTATCAGGTCACCACGGTGGCCGACGGTCTGGAAGCGGTCGAAAAGGTGCGTGAATCGCAGCCCGACTTGGTGCTGCTGGACCTCATGATGCCGGAGATCAGCGGCTTCGAAGTGTTGGAGCGGATACGGACCTTCTCCGATGTGCCCGTGATTTTCCTGAGCGCCTCCAACCGGGACGAGGACAAGGTCCAAGGCTTGAATCTGGGCGCGGACGATTACATAAGCAAGCCCTTCTCCACCACTGAGCTGGCGGCCAGGATAGCTGCCGTGCTCCGGCGCAAGAGCAGCCAGGGGTAGCGGGTGAGTGGTCAGTGGTGAGAGGGTGAGGAGGCGGCCCGGCGAATGAAGGAAATGCATCTGAGGCTGGGAAGCTCCGCCACCAAGCCCGCTCCTGTCTACAGACGTAGCATAGCACTCGACAGGGCCTTGCCCTGACAGAACCCGTCAGCAAACCCTGATTCCTTTTTTGCTGATTTAGGGTATTGTCAAGGGGATGCTTAGATTTCGCTGGTTCAAGAACCGGGTGAGCCTCGCGGTGCTTCTGGTGATCGCGGGGCTCGCCGCTTATGTCGGTTACGTTCAGCCGAGCTGGGCCATGACGCCCTTGCGCTCAGTGGCGGAACGGGTCATCTTGGAGTTGGGCGCCGGAGTGATTCCCGTAGCGCTGTGGTGCCTCAGTGTCCTTTTCCTGCTGGCCTTCCGCGCCAAGACGCTGTTCAGACGCTGGCAGATCGTCCTGGGCACCGGCATCCTGGTGGTGGCCGTTCAAGGCGCTCTGGGGTTTTTCCAGGGTCAGCTTCCGCTCGTTGGTTATGCGAGCCTGGGAGGCAGCCAGTCAGACTACCTGAAGGGTAGCACGGTCGCGAAGGCGGTCCAGGTCGGAATCGTTGGGTTGGCGGCCATCTGGGTAATCGTGCCGGCCATCTCATGGAAAGTCGTGCGAGGGATGGGGAAGGGCGCTGGGAAGAGCGCGGCAGCTTCTGCTCAAGCCTACCAGCGGGCGCCCTTGCACAAAGGATTCAACAAGCTCCTGTTCGCGACTGTGCGCGGCGGGGCTGTCGCAGTGCGGGAGTACCGGGAGCGGCGTAACGAGCGCGCCTTGGGCCGGGAGGTCGGCACGCTGTTGACGGGGAAGACTCCCGCGCCGGCGCCTCAGGGGGCCGCGCCGGCATCCGCCGCCAAGGCAGTCGAGCAAGGCAGGGCTACGGATGACAGGCCGCAGACGCCAGCCGTCCCGTCCCAGCGCCGCGCTCCAACGCAGACCGCGGTACTGGAAGACGGGCCTAAGCCCAAATCGGCGGTGCGTCCGCCGACGGCTGCGGGTCCGCTGTGGCGGTTGCCGAATGCCGAGTTACTTTCCCCGGGCGTCGCCAGTGCTCCCATCACCGAAGATCATCACACCACCGCCCAGCTCATCGAGGAAACGCTGGCCCAGCACGGCGTGGAGGTGCGCGTGGCGGAGATACGTCCGGGCCCCACGGTCACCATGTTCGGCCTGGTCCCCGGATGGAACCGCAAGGCGCGAGGGGCCTACCGGAAGGGCGCTGTTTCGGAAGGGGAGGAGGTCGTGGAGCAGGCGGCCCGCACCCGTGTGAAGGTGGACAGCATCCTGGCACGGGAGAAGGACCTGGCCCTCGCCCTGGCCGCGCCGAGCCTCCGGCTGGAGGCGCCGGTACCCGGCGAGTCCGTGGTGGGCGTGGAGGTCCCCAACCGCAATTCCAACATGGTGACCATCCGGTCGGTCATGGAAACACCGGAGTACGAGCGCACGTTGGAAAACGACGGCCTGCCGGTCGCGTTGGGGCTGGCGACCGCCGGCGAGCCCGTGGTCATCGACCTGCTGAAGATGCCGCACCTGCTCATCGCCGGGGCCACGGGCAGCGGGAAGAGCGTGTGCATCAACAGCATTATCTCCTCGCTGATTACGCACCAGCAGCCGTCCAAGGTTCGCCTGATGCTGGTGGACCCCAAGCGCGTGGAGCTGACGCCCTACAACGGCATCCCGCACCTAGTCACGCCCGTTGTGGTGGAGCCGGACAGGGTGGTAAGGCTGCTTCGGGGAGCCATCCAGGAAATGCTGCGCCGCTACAAGTTGCTGGAGGAAGCCGGGGTCCGCAACATACAGTCCTACAACCGCAGTCCCAAGGCCAAGGAGCCGATGCCGTACTTCGTCATCTGCCTAGATGAGCTCGCGGACCTGATGATGACGGCGTCCTTTGACGTGGAGCAGTCCATCTGCCGGCTGGCCCAGCTTGGCAGAGCGACCGGCATTCACATGGTGGTCGCAACGCAGCGGCCCTCGGTAGACGTGGTGACTGGGCTGATCAAGGCCAACTTCCCTAGCCGCATCGCCTTCGCCGTCGCCTCTCAGGTGGACTCACGGACTATCTTGGACAGCGTGGGCGCGGAGCGGCTGCTGGGACGCGGCGACATGCTCTTCCTGTCCTCGGACTCGCCCAAACCCCGGCGGGTGCAGGGCGTGTTCATCTCGGAAGAGGAGACGGCCGCGCTGGCCGAGCACTGGCGGCAGCACGAGCCGCTGCCCGTGCCCGAGCTTTCGCTGGAGGACCTGGCTCGGGAGGCGGAGATGGCGGCCGCGGTGCAGGACGTGGAGTCCGGCGCCGACTTGGACGACAACGACTCGCTGTTCGACCGCGCCGTGCAGCTTGCGGGGGCCAGTCGCCAGCTTTCCACGTCGCTGCTGCAACGGCGCCTCCGAATCGGCTACCCGCGAGCCGCGCGCCTGATGGAGCAGCTCGAGGACGAGGGCATCGTGGCGCCTAGTAGCGAGCCCGGCAAGCCGCGGGAAGTGCTGTACAGGCCGGATAATTAGGAGTGAGCCTTGGTTGACGCTCTGGCGACGGTAAGCGATACTGGCGGAGGTGAAGCAAAGTGCAACACTTGATACCTCCTTTTGGATCAACGCGCATCGTGCGGGGCTATTGTCATATGTATTGGAGTCCTTTGATCTCCAGCCCCCTTTGGCAGTCGGCCGGGAGATGCGTCTAGACTTCGAGAGCGGAAGACAGTATTGGGACCTGGTGCGTCAAGGAGTGATCCGGGAGGTCACGGCGACAGAGCAAGCATCGCGAGAGTTTGGCGCAGGAGAAAGAGCGGCTCTGGACCTTGCCCTCGAGCACAAGGACTGGATACTTTTAATTGATGACAGGAAGCCATTCCTCGCTGCGGCGGGACTTGGACTCTCAGTTTGCTGCACTCCAGTGCTAACGGCCTGGCTGTATGATCAGGGACGGATGACTGCAGCAGAGGCCATGGACGCGTTAGCTAGACTCAGGCATCTACACACGCTCAGTCCCATGCTCCTTGCAATGGCTGAACAGAGCCTTCAGGCGCGGTGGAAGGAATGAGGGTGATCATGTCAACGAAGCGAGGAACAGTCTCCGTCAGGCTACAGAACGAGACGAAGCGCCAAGTGGAGATGGCGGCCAGGATCACCGGCCAGTCAGCCGGCGCCTTTCTCGGTAAGGCAGGACAAGACCGCGCCCACCAGGTTCTCTTGGATTGGGCCACTTCGACCTATCGGCAAGGGGATACCACGTACTCGAAACTGGCAGAGGAAACCGGGCTTGCCGTCGAAGAGATCATGATGGCCATGAGCCAGTCGAGCAAAGACGACGGGCTGGACATGTACTTGGCCAGTTGTCGTACTTTGGCCGAAATCCATGACGACCCTGAGTTTCTCCGTCTGGCGGAAGATGCAGTGAAAAGAGTGCGAAGCGAACGTCCCGCAGCTTGACTTACTCCGGACACAAACAGGTACCGCTCCATGCCGGCCAAGTTGTGTCACGGACGGAAGTTGGGCCTACTCGCTCTTTTCGCCGGCCTCGATCTGCTCCGGCATGGCGCCCAGATCCGTAAGCTGCTCTCTGATGCCTGCCCAAATGGCGTCGTACTCGGCCAGCACGTCCTTATTGGCCAGTACGGTGGGCTTGGAGCTGTCTCGGTATTCCGGCCGCAGCGCGATGTCCCCCAAGAACCGCAGGTCCAGGTCCTTCGCTACTTTGCGCCCCGCGCCGCCGCCAAACATTTCCCCGGTGTAGTTCTCCACCACGCCCAGGACGGGGACGTTCAGCTTCTTGATCATGTTGATGGACCGCTTGGCGTCTAGGGCGGCGAGGCTTTGGGGCGTGGTGACGGCCACGAAGCCGTCCATGGTCAGTACCTGCATCACCGTGAGTGGAGCATCAGACGTTCCTGGCGGCATGTCCACTACGAGAAAGTCCAGGTCGCCCCAGTCCGTCATCTGCAGGACCTGGTTGATGGCGTTGTGGAT
>JBJKQC010000221.1:0-3474 GCA_046705745.1 Dehalococcoidia bacterium | reverse complement strand
GCGGACAAAATCCAGGGCGCGACTGTCCCCTTGGAGAAGACATCTGTCTTCAACTACACCCTGCGGGAGCCCATCGGCGTCATCGCCATCCTCACGCCCTGGAACTCGCCCCTTCTCCTGCTCTCCTTCAGCCTTGCGGCCGCTCTCGCGGCCGGCAATGCCGTCGTGGTCAAGCCCTCGGAGCACGCCTCCGCCTCAACGCTGGAGTTCGCCAAGCTGGTGGAGCAGGCCGGCTTTCCTCCTGGCATCTTCAACGTCATCACCGGCTACGGTAAGACCACCGGCTCCGCGCTGGCCGCCCACCCCGGCGTCGGCAAGATCTCCTTCACCGGCGGCGTGGAGACAGCCCGCGCCATCAGCGCCACAGCTGCCAAGAACCTCACGCCGACCCTTCTGGAGCTGGGCGGCAAGTCCCCGAACATCGTGTTCCAGGATGCCAACATCCAGAACGCTGTCAACGGCGCCATCGCCGGCATCTTCGCCGCCGGCGGCCAGACCTGCATCGCCGGCTCCCGCCTCTTCCTCCACGACAGCATCCACGACGAGTTCATGGAGCGGCTCGTGCAGCGGACCAAGCAGGTCCGCATGGGCGATCCTGCCAGTATGCAGTCGGAGCTCGGCCCGCTGGCCACGACCGCCCAGCTTGAGAAGGTCCAGTCCTTTGTGGCCAGCGCCAAGAGCGATGGCGCCGAGCTCGTCTACGGCGGCCAGCGGCCGACCGACGGTGAGCTCGCCCAGGGCTGGTTCTTCCTGCCCACTATCTTCGACAGCGTGCGGAACGACATGTACCTGGCCCAAGAAGAGGTCTTCGGCCCCGTCCTCGGCGTGCTCAAGTTCCATGACGAGGAAGAGGTCATCGCCATGGCCAACGACACGCAGTACGGCCTGGCGGCGGGCATCTGGACACAGGACATCCAACGGGCGCACCGGATCGCCCGAGAGTTGGATGCCGGCACAGTCTGGATCAATATGTACCGCGCCCTTTCCTACGCCACGCCCTTCGGCGGCTATAAGCGCAGCGGCCACGGTCGCGAGTTGGGCATCGAGGCCATCAACGAGTTCACGCAGACCAAGTCCGTCTGGGTCGAGCTCGCCGACACCGTGCCCGACCCCTTCGTCTTGCGGTAGGCAAAACGCCGTCCACGGCAGTCCGGGTGCGACATGAGGGCGCCGGGACTACGCTCGGCTCGACCCTCGTCGATCTTATGTCTCCGTGGTTTCCGCGAACCGGCGGCGCGAGTCTTCGATAACCTCTATTGCCGTGTCGACGCCTTCCCAGCCTCTGGTGCCGGTCATCTTCTGCTCTAGGTCCTTGTACACTTTGAAAAAATGCTCGATCTCCAGAAGGAGCTGGGGCGGGACATCCGCCAGCGAACGCAGATGTCTCCACATCGGGTCGCTCACAGGAACGCACAGTATCTTGTCGTCCTCTCCATGCTCATCCCACATGTGGAACACGCCTATGGGCTTGGACTCGATAATGCACCCGGGGAACGTCGGCTCCCACAGCAGCACCAGCGCGTCCAGGGGGTCGCCGTCTTTGGCCAGGGTATCGAGGATAAAGCCATAGTCGCTGGGGTAATGGACTGATGAAAAGAGCATGCGGTCCAGCTTGATCTGGCCCGTCTTGTGATCGAACTCGTACTTGTTCCGGCTCCCCTTGGGGATCTCTATCATCACGGTCACCGTGTAACCGTTCGGTGTCTCCGCCAATTCGTCCTCTCTCTACTGCTCAGCTGCCTCTGGCAGCGTACGTCTTCTCACTCCCGAGCGTATCCATCCTCCCGCTGCCTGTGGCGCTCAGCAGGCTTAACAACGACCAATCCTGGCAGATCGGGAACGGCGGAAGAAAAGACCACAGCCACATCATAGGCTTCTCCGCCCAGCTCATCACTCTTCACTGCTGACCGCTGACCACCGACCCCTGCACCCGCTTTCCCCGGCCTGCCCACTCCCGCTCCCGCAACACGTACTTTTGTATCTTGCCCGTCGCCGTCTTCGGCAGCTCGCCGAACTCCACCTGCTTGGGCGCCTTGAAGTGCGCGATGCGCTCTCGCACGAAACCGATGATCTCCTCCGCCGTCGCGGAAGCTCCGTCCCTCAGCGTCACGAAGGCCTTCGGCACCTCGCCCCAGCGGTCGTCCGGCACCGCCACCACGGACACCTCCCGCACCGATGGGTGCTCCATGATCACCTTCTCCACCTCCTGGCTGGAGATGTTCTCACCGCCTGAGATGATGATGTCCTTGGCCCTGTCCTGTATCTCGATGGACCCGTCCTGGTGCCACACGGCCAGGTCTCCCGAATGGAACCACCCACCCGCGAATGCCCGTTGAGTTGCCTCCGGGTCGTTGTAGTACCCGGACATCACCCCATTGCTCCGCATGACGATCTCTCCCATCGTCTTGCCGTCACGGGGTACGTCATTCATCTGCTCGTCCACCACCCGCAGGCCCATCTGCACATGAATGTACGGGAAGCCCTGCCGGGCCTTGGCGAAGGACCGCTGCTCTAGGCTCAGCCCGTCCCACCACGGCTGCGGCTCGCAGATACTGTACGGCCCATACGTTTCTGTGAGACCGTAGAGGTGCACCACCGTGGCACCCATGCCCTCCATCGTCCGCACCACCTGCGGGGCTGGCGGCGCCCCGCCTGTGACGATGGTTAGCCCAGTCAAGTCCTGCCCTTTGGCCGCCGGCGACGAGTACATACTGGTGAGCACCGTCGGCGCGCCGCACAGGTGCGTCACCTTGTGCCGGCGGATCAGCCGGTAGACCTCCGCGGGGTCGACCCGCCGCAAGCAAATGTGCGTTCCCGCCACGGCGGTCACACCCCAGGTGAACCCCCACCCGTTGCAGTGGAACATGGGCAGCGTCCACAGGTAGACGCTCCGCCAGTTCAACCCCAGCTCGATGATGCTGCCCAGCGGGTTCAGGCACGCGCCCCGCGCGTGGTATTGGACGCCCTTGGGCACCCCGGTCGTGCCTGACGTGTAGTCCAGGGCAATGGTGTCCAACTCAGACTCCAGCTCCTCGCGGTGCTCACCCGGCGGGGCCGACGCCAAAAACGATTCGTAGTCTAGACCAGGGATGTCGTCCGCCTTGGGCTCCTCATCCACCACCTGCACGTACGTCTCCACGCCCGGCGCCTCCGGTCGCACCTGCCGGACCACCGGCGCATACTCCGAGTCGAACACCAGGACCTTGGCCCCCGAGTGGTTAAGAATGTACGCGATCTCCCGGGGCGACAGCCGTATGTTGATGGCCACCAGCACCGCGCCGATGCTCATGGGCCCGAAGTGTCCTTCCAGCATTGCCGGCACATTGGGCACGAGAAACGCAACCCTATCGCCCCGACGTACCCCTGCCTGCTTGAGCGCTCCCGCCAGCCTGTTCTCTCGCTCTTTTAGCTGAGCATAGCTATACGTTACGTCGCCGTGGACCACCGCCGCTTTGTCCGGGTACACAAATGCGC
>JBJKQC010000220.1:0-12062 GCA_046705745.1 Dehalococcoidia bacterium | reverse complement strand
CCAACCGGTGTTCCGCGCCTCCGGTCATACGGATGGACGGCCTGTGCGCCCTAGCTTTGCCCTATACGCCCCACCGTCCGACCGCGCTAGACACTTGGATGGGGCGCTGTGGGCTACAGCATCACGAGACGCAAAGTGCGCGAATTCTGCACTTTGGTGCCATTGGGCAGACCACGGCCAGAAATCAGACCTTGGGGAACGCCCGCGAAACCGCGGAATTCATAGCACTATGCCATTGTCCGCGTTCCGCGCCTTTGGTGTAGGGGCGCTGCTTGCCGCCCTTCCATGGAGCACTATCGTTGCGGAATCACGAGACGCATATCGCGGCGAAACAGCGGTATTTTGCCGCCGAGCAGTCTACGGCCATGAATCGCCTTTCCAAAATTCGCGAAAATACCGCCAAATTGGCAGCGATATTCCCTGGCGCGCCGTACCTGCCCGGACACGGGCCGTTATCGGTCTGGCATCACGAGGCCCAAAGTGATGGCAAAACATCACTTTGTTTCCGTCCAGCAGTCCACGGCCATGGATCGGACTTGGGAAAATGCCCGTGGAAGTGATGATTTCATATCACTTTGCTCTCTGGGCTCGCCTGCGGGACCAGGGCCCTCCGGTAACCCGGGCGTCGTTTCTGCCATACGGTCGTTGAGGGGGGCATAGTCCACTGCTATAATGTCCTGACGTGCGGCCGGAAGGGCCGCCCGTTGCAGTTTGGCTGTTGCAGTTTGAGGCGTGGCCCGGCTTGCCGTGGCCGTCCGGAACGGAGGACTTGGTGCGGCAGTATGAATTGGTGTTGATGCTCAGCCCCGAGGTGGACGAGGAGCGCGTGAACGGCGTGATGGAGCGCGTCCGCCGAATCGTGGGCGACCATCAGGGGGAGATCAAGAGCGAGGATAGCTGGGGGCGGCGCAAGCTGGCCTACAAGATTGGTCGCTACACGGAGGCCAACTACCATTTCGCCCACCTCCAGATGGAGGGGGACGGGACTGTGCCCCTGGAGACCGCCCTCAAGCTGTCGGACGATGTCGTCCGTCATCTGTTGGTACGTGAGGACGAGTAGCGGTCGCCAATGTCATTTCGACCGCAGGGCAATCGCGTCTCACTTGTCATTTCGACCGAAAGCCTGAAGCAGAGCGGAAGGATGGAGTGTCGAGGACCCGTATCGCAACGACGAATCGGGGAGAAATCTTTCGGCGTGCTTGGCAGGCTCTACTTACCACCCATTGACTGACTGCTAGGCAGGGCTGACGCGAGCGAGACCTGCTCCCCGGCGAGCCGGGGAGCCACAAGACGATAGGCTTAGCCGGCGAAACGAGAAGCAGAAAGGCGGGCGGCATGGTTGGTCTGAACAAAATCATGGTGATCGGCAACATTGGCACGGACCCCGAGATGCGTTACACGCCCAGCGGGAGCCCGGTAACATCCTTCCGTATCGCCACCAGCCGCAGCTATAACGCTCAGGACGGCGAGCGCCGCCAGGAAACCGAGTGGTTCACAGTGGTGGCCTGGAACAACCTAGCCGAGCAGGTGAACCAATACCTGAGCAAAGGCTCCAAAGCCTACGTGGAAGGGCGTTTGCACAGTCACAGCTACCAGGGCTCGGATGGGCAGACGCGCTTCCGGAACGAGATCATCGCGAGCCGTGTCCTATTCTTGGACCGGCCCGGCGCAAGGGACTCGCAGGAGGACTACGGTGGCGGAGGCGACATTGATGCCGCCGCCACACCGGATGACCTCCCTTACTAGGCCCCCTATCTCCCAGCAGGAGAAGGTGGGCGCGAGGGGGAGACGTACGTGCGGCGAGGCGAACGCCTCTCGCATTCGGCAGGCAGGACATCCGTCCCGTCCCTTCGCCTTGCGGCAGAAGGTTAGGACGGTGGTGGGTCCTGCCGTTAGGGCGGCGATCGCAGCCGCTCCCTGCCCCGCTCAGCGGGTCAGGCCCAATCTGAACGGAGGCTGGTCTAATCATGGCGGACCGGCCTGCCAAAAGGAGAATTGTCCATGGTGAACCAAAGGCGGCGCCGTCCCGGCGGACGGCGGTTTTTCCCGCGCAAGATGGTCTGTCTGTTTTGCGTCGATAAGGTCGTCCACGTCGATTACAAGGATGTGCCGCGTTTACGCCGGTTCATCTCTGACTGGGGGAAGATCGAATCGCGGCGAAAGACTGGCACTTGCGCCCCGCACCAACGCCAGCTTTCCTTGGCCATCAAGCGCGCACGCTACCTGGCCTTTCTCCCGTACACCGGGGGGCACAGCCTGATGGAGTTGTCCCGCTTCGATCCCCGGCGAGAAGACCGTCGCCCGCGGAGTGGCGCGGAACCCCGCCCGTCTACCCCGGCCGAGCATGCGCCGGCTCCGGTAGCACAGGCCGCGCCGGAAGAAGCGCCTGCTCCCGAGACCAACGCGGCCGCCGAAGCACCTGTGACTGAGGAGCCTACTCCAGCGGACGAGCCCGCTGCGGCGGCCGTGGCGGGAGGCGGCGAAGAAAGCTCCGAGAGCGACGCTGAATAGTTGAAGGGATGATGCTCGCCCGCGGCCGCTCGCTCCGAGGCTTTCGGCAGCGCCAGCGGAGTGGTCATGGGCGAGCTCATAGGGATGCGCTTCGCCCGTAGCTGAACGCCGGCGATATCCCGGCGGGCGCCTGCTGAGCGTAGCGCGTGGAGGCAGTGATTATCATGCGGCAACGCCGTCGTGCGGAGCGTTATCGCTTCGGTGTTTCTTTCGCCAAAGGCCAGGCCCGCCGCGCCGCCGAAAGGTCTCGGATGCGGCTCCTCCGTTGGGGCCTGGCGGTTTTTGGCGTGCTCATAGTCCTTATCCTGGGCGGAGGGTGGTACTTCACCTACTTCCAGCCGCCCCGAGAGGTCGTGGCGACGGTAGACAGCCACAAGGTCCGCCTGAGTGACCTCATCCCTTACACCAAAATGAACGGGCTCACTACGGGCTACCTCGACCCTTCTACCGCTCTAAACGACTACGTCCGGGACATGATTCTTCAAAAGCAGGCTGGGAGTCTCGGCATCACCGTCACGCCCCAAGATGTGACTCATCAGATCATCATGGACCTGCATCCAAACCTGGACCCGAAAAGCGCCACGGCGACTGCCGACCAGTTGAGTAGCAGCGACCAGCAGACGCTCAATAACATCCTTACCGCCCTGAACGTTAATGAGGCCACTTATCGTTCGTGGGTCGAGGGGCGCGTGCTCACGACCAAGTTCCAGGACCACTTCAACTCGCAAGTCCAGGATGTTCAGAAACAGGCCTATGTCCGATGGATCGTGACGCAGACCCAACAAAACGCCCAGAAGGCGTTCGATGAGTTGACCAAGCAGGGGAAACTGTTTGCGACGGTCGCGCAGGAGCTGAACCAAGACCACACACTGGCGGACCAGAACGGTAACGTAGGCTGGATGCCCCAAGGAGTGGTGCCTACGCTGGACCCATACCTGTTTGGCAAAAATGCTAAATACGGCCAAGTGGTCGGGCCAATAAATGTCAGCGGGCTTGGTTACGTCGTCCTGCTAGTACATACGCCGCCCTCCGACGAGACAGTGTCCACTCAGATGCGGAACCTCCTGGGCTCTCGGAACTTCCAGACCTGGATGAGCCAGCAGGTAAAGGACCTAGTCAGCAACGACTCCGGCCTCAGCACCGGTCAAGTGAACTGGGTGGTCAACCATGCGCAATAGCCCGGCGTCCACGAGGCTGTTTGCCCTGTCGAAGAACCTTTATCAAAAGATCGGTTAGGGGCCGAAAAGACTCGCGGATGGTGATCGCTCGGCGGCAACTCGTTCGGTCCAGGGAGCCTTCCAGTGGCCTTACGTGAACCTATCCAAATAGGCCTCATGGGCATGGGTGTCGTCGGCAGTGGCGTCGTCCGGGCCCTACGAGAGAAGGCGTTCTACATCGAAGGCCACGTGGGCGCTCCGGTCCTCCTGAAAAAAGTGCTCGTTCGTGACCTGGGTAAGAGACGGGATGGCTTACCGGAAGGTGTCACTCTGACGGCCGCACCGGATGACTTACTACAGGATCCGTCCATACAGGTAATTGCAGAGCTCATGGGGGGGGAGCAGCCTGCGTTCGAATACATCGAGCGGGCACTCGCAGCGGGTAAGCACGTGGTCACTGCCAACAAGGAGGTGATGGCGAAACACGGGCCGCGGCTGCTGGCCCAGGCCGCCGATCATGGCGTCGCGCTACGCTTCGAGGCCAGTGTCGGCGGAGGCATCCCCATCATCGGTCCCTTGCTAACTGATTTGGCCGCTAATGAGATAACAGCCATAAATGCCATCATTAACGGCACGACCAATTACATGCTCACCCGAATGGCTCGGGCCGGCGTGGGCTATGCGGAGGCCCTCGCGGAGGCCCAGCATTCAGGCTACGCGGAGGCTGATCCATCTGCCGATGTCAACGGCATTGACGCCGCTTATAAGCTGGCTATCCTAAGCTCGCTGGCCTTTCGCACTGTGGTGCGGGACACGGATGTCTACCGGGAAGGGATCTCACGGCTCGCCGCCGTCGACTTCAAGTATGCGGCGGAGTTGGGCTATGTCATCAAGCTTCTCGCCATTGGTAAAGTAGCCGGTGGGATGGTGCAGGCGCGGGTTCATCCCGCGTTTCTCCCTGCCGCTAGCCCACTGGCGAAGGTGGATGGTGTCTTCAATGCAGTGGAGTTGGAAGGGGACTTGGTCAATTGGGCCATGTTCCAAGGGCCGGGCGCCGGCTCCCACCCGACCTCCAGTGCGGTGATGGGTGACCTGTTGAGCATCGCCCGTTCCATCGCGGCGGGGAGTGCCATGGTGCGCACTCCAATGCCGGACCGCGGGTTGCCAGTACAGCTTATAGACGAATTGGAAACAAAGTACTATGTCCGGCTTCGGGCCTATGACCGCCCCGGTGTCATGGCTCGGATTGCGTGGATATTCGGTGAGCTCGGCGTGAGCTTGGCTTCCGTCATCCAGAAGGAGGTTGGCGGGGAAGTTGCCGAGATTGTGGTCACGACACACATTGCCAAAGAAGCCTCCGTCCAAGTCGCGGTGCGCCGTATTGCCGCGTTGGATGTGGTCAGCGAAGTCTCCAACGTCGTAAGAGTGGAAGATGGAGCAGTCTAGGCTGATGCCTTCGGCGGTTGGCAGTGGGTTGATCTGCTTTTGATATCTTGAGCGGAGCGCGCGGGGGTATTTCTTCCCCATTCGCCGTGATAGAGAAGTGCTAAGGAAGGTGATAAATGGGAAAGGGCGTCCTCAGACAATACGCCCAGTACCTGCCTGTCAGCGAATCGACCCCCGCCCTCACCATAGGGGAGGGCGATACGCCGCTGGTGCGTTCCCGCCATCTGGAAAAAGGCCTCGGCATTGGCGCCCTGTACTTCAACCTGGAGGGATGCAACCCCACCCGCTCATTCAAGGACCGGGGCATGGTGGTTGCCGTCGCAAAGGCAGTGGAAGAAGGGCATGACGTCATTCTGTGCGCATCCACCGGCAATACTAGCGCGTCTGCGGCGGCTTATGGGGCTGCCGCAGCACTCCGCACCATAGTGCTGGTGCCCAAGGGGAACATTGCCTTGGGCAAGCTCAGCCAAGCGATTGCCTATGGGGCCAAGGTCATCACCATCCGCGGCAACTTCGATGACGCCCTGGCCATCGCGAGGCAATTGGCGGATAGCTATCCGCTTACCCTCGTAAACTCCATAAATCGCTATCGTATCGAAGGTCAGAAGACCGCCGCCTTTGAGATCATCGATGCGTTAGGCGATGCTCCGCACATGCTTTGCATTCCCGTCGGCAATGCGGGGAACATCACCGCCTACTGGAAGGGGTTCAGAGAGTATGCCGAAGCGGGCAAGGCGACGCGGCGGCCGCGTATGATGGGTTTTCAGGCGGAAGGCGCAGCGCCCATCGTGCAGGGGCATCCTATTGCTGACCCCAAGACCATTGCCACAGCCATACGGATCGGCAACCCGGCGAGCTGGCGCGGGGCCGAAGCGGCAAGGGACGAATCTGGAGGGGCCATCTGCGCCGTTTCGGATGAGGAGATCATTGAAGCCTATACACTCATGGCGCGGCAGGAGGGCATCTTCTGTGAGCCCGCCTCGGCGGCGTCTATCGCCGGTCTGAGGAAACTTGTGAGCTCCGGATCGGACCTCCACGATCAAACGGTGGTCTGCGTCATCACGGGTAACGGCCTGAAGGACCCTGCTCTCGCCATGGACTTGGCCGAAGGCCCACTAGAAGAGGCACCTGCGGATATCGAAGCGGTGGCCCAACTGCTGGGATAACCGATAGCTTCCTCACCTTCTTTGCCTCAGAAAGGAGGCATGGTTGACAATAGACAGTGGCCGCATTGAGCGGGCTGTTCGTGAAATCCTCACAGCGATCGGTGACAACCCAGACAGAGAAGGCTTACGCGGGACACCAGGCCGGGTGGCGCGCATGTACCAAGAGATTGTCGGCGGCCTGGACGAGGACGCCATCGAGATCTTGGGCACACAGTTCGACGAGGCGCATCAGGAAATGGTCATCGTCCGGGATGTGCCGTTCTACTCTATCTGCGAGCACCACCTCTTGCCGTTCTTTGGCACGGCCCATGTAGGGTATATTCCCCGTGGTAAGGTAGTGGGGATAAGCAAGCTCGCCCGCGCCGTGGACGTGTTCGCGAAGCGCCCGCAGGTCCAGGAGCGTTTGACCTCCCAGATTGCTGATGCCATCATGGTCGCGCTGGACCCTGAAGGAGTGGCCGTGGTGATGCGCGCGGAGCATCTCTGCATGTCCATGCGAGGTGTGCGTAAACCTGGTGCCTCCGTGGTCACTTCCGCAACTCGGGGCGAGTTCCGCGCCGGCGTGGCCACCCGCACTGAGTTCCTGACTCTTCTACAGGAAGGTATCCATTGACCTGTACCGCCGCCCAGACTGGGTTTGCCGAAGCATCACTCCTATGGCATTCCCTCCTCGACCGAAAAGCAGGTGGCACGGTTTTTCTGACCCCTGAATGGCAGCAGACTTGGTGGGAGGTATTCGGCGGAAATGGTTGGGATCTGCGCCTCTTGATCGTGGGGTCAAAAGAGGCGCCGCTTGGCATCGCTCCCATGGCGCTGAGAGACCGGACCCTGGCCTTCTTAGGCGACACGGATATTTTTGACTACCATGATTTCATCGGCGACTCCCCCGATTTCTACGAGCGGCTGGTACGCTGCCTGGACGGTGAGCCGTGGGACACGCTCGACCTCCGCTCCCTGCCTGAATCATCGCCCACGCTTACCCACCTGGTAGACCTCTACCGCGTGAAAGGCCGCTCAGTAACCGTAGAGCCCGAGGACGTAGTCCCGGGCCTGCAGCTTCCCCCTACCTGGGACGAGTACCTGGCGGGGCTCCGGAAGAAGGACCGTCATGAGTTGCGCCGGAAGATCCGACGCCTCGAAGCGGCAGGCGAAGTGCGCTTTGTGCTTTCGGACGGAGCAGACCTAGATGGCGATGTGGACGTCTTTTTGGAGCTTATGCGAGAAAGCCGGGAAGAGAAGCGGGAGTTCATGCAGCCGGAACGGGAGGCATTCTTCCGCAGGATGGTGGATCGGATTGGTGCCGCTGGCTATCTTCGCCTCTTCTCGTTGGATATCGACGGGAAGCGGGCGGCCACTGTCAACTGCTTTGACTATAACGGGCTCCGGTTGCTCTACAACAGCGGCTACCGGCTTGATCACGGCGCGCTCAGCGTGGGCCTCATGCTGAAGGCGCTCTGCATAAAGGACGCAATCGAGAGGGGGATGAGCTATTTTGACTTTCTGCGCGGTCCCGAGCCGTACAAGTACCACCTGGGGGCGAAAGACGCCTCGCTTTACCGTATCCTCGTCCGTCGTTAACTGTTAGCAGCGCATGAACATGAACATCGCTTCCATGGGCATCAACCTTAGCACCCGCCCGCTTCGCCGTATCGCTATGCTCTCCGTCCATGGTTGCCCCATGGCAATGCCCGGGATGCGCTTCGCCGGCGGCATGAACATGTACCTCAAGCGCGTGGCCCCACTCATCGCGGAGCGTGGCATCTGCGTGGACGTGTTCACACGCGGCCACCAGGCCGGGGGGCAGGAGATCGTGGAGCTGGGGCCTCACGCGCGGGTAGTGCACTTGCCGGCAGGCTCGCCCGAGCTGGTGAAGTCGGAAGTGGTCCCCTACTTGCCGGAGTTCCTCGACCGGCTCCAAGAGTTCATCGCGGAAGAGGGCCTGGGGTACGACCTCGTCCACAGCCACTACTGGCTATCCGGTTGGGTAGGGGAGCGGGCGGCCCGCGGGTGGGGCATACCGCATGTCGTGTCGTTCCACACGTTGGCGGGCGTCAAGGAGCTCATGGGCGCCAGCGACGAGCCGCCCGAGCGAAAGGCTATCGAAGAAGAGATAGCCTCGGACGCGGACTGTGTCTTCACGTTCACTCGGGACGAGGTCTCTGGCCTTCACCGTCTCTTTGGCGTCCCCGAGGAGCGATGTCATATCGTGCCCGGCGGCGTTGACCTGGGCCTATTTTGTCCTCGAGACCGGGCAGGTGCGCGCGCTCGGCTGGGCATAGCCCCGGACGCGAAAGCCGTCCTCTTTGCCGGAAGGGTTGAACCGTTCAAAGGGCCGGACATCCTCGTCCGGGCCTTGGCCGCGATGCGGGACCGGCGCGCCGTGCGGCTGATCTTCGTTGGCGGCTCGGCCGACGAGCGGAGCGGTGAATGGATACAGGGCCTGGCCGAGGCGGAGGGCGTGTCCGGCAATATCACGTGGCACGAGGCGGTGCCGCAGAGCGATCTGGTGGACTTCTACGCGGCGGCGGACGTCTGCGCCGTGCCGTCCTATCACGAGACCTTCGGGTTTGCCGCCCTGGAGTCCATGGCTTGCGGCACTCCGGTGGTCGCCGCCAGGGTCGGCGCCTTGCCGTCTCTCGTGATCGATGGCGTCACGGGCCTCCTGGTCGACGGGCATGATCCAACGGACTTCGCTCGTTGCCTGGAAGGGCTGCTGAACGATCCGCCACGCCGTGAGCGCATGGGCCGCGCCGCCCGGACGAGGGCCATGGAATTTCCTTGGGACCGGACAGTGGGCGAGGCCATTCGGGGGTACGAACGGGCGCTTCACGGCTATGCCGACCGCCCGCAAGTGACGACTTGCTCGTCGATCTAGCGCTTGCCCGATAGTCATTCGTTCTGCAAGGCCGTGAAAAAATGATGGCGACCTGCTGGCTTCACCCTCGTCGTTCACTGAAAAATGGCGTCCCGCTCTCATTTCGACTGGAACCCTTCCGCAGAGCGGGAAGGACGGAGTGGAGAGCCCCCCGGGAGGGGTCTGTCTTTGTCACTTCTGGCAATGGGTGCACCCCGTATCGTCGACTCCGACGCAAGCTTGTCCTGAGCCGCGTTGAAGGGCTGGAATCCATGGATGCTTTTCTGAACGCGGCGGTCCCTTCTTGGCGGGCATGGGTGCA
Organism: Dehalococcoidia bacterium; assembly: GCA_046705745.1. Classification (GTDB taxonomy): domain Bacteria; phylum Chloroflexota; class Dehalococcoidia; order Lucifugimonadales; family Australimonadaceae; genus JBJKQC01. The sequence continues at coordinate 2,606 of JBJKQC010000220.1, read as the reverse complement.
TGGGTCTCGCCGGCATGACCAATCGGTGCTCATTCCTTCACAGCCTATGAGCTTGTCGAAGGGGTGCCCTGTGGCGGCCCCTTCCTCACGAAAATTGGGGCGCAGTGTGTTGGGAAAGGCTCTCGAAGGCTTAACTGTTTGGGCCTGTTCTGGAATGATCGCTGCGGCAAACGGAGGTACTTCATGAGCTACGTGATATGGGCTGTGATCGCCATGGCCACGTACGGTCTAACGTCGGTACTGCTCAAGCTGGCCTTCCGCGGTGGCGTCTCGCCGTCTGTTGCCCTAATCCTGGCTAACCTGGCAGTGGTTGGAGCAGGCGTCATTTGGTTCTTTGTTCAGGGTGCTTCAGTCAAGAGCGGGCTTGGCTTCAGCCGTCCCACCCTGTTCTTGGCCGTGGCTGCGGTCGTCCTGGGCTTCGCGATCTTCAGCTATTACCGGGCCTTGAGTCTCGGACCGGCGTCCGTGGTCGTCCCCATCTTCGCCATGAGCTTTACCGTCGCCGCCACCCTGGGCTTCGTCGTCCTCGGCGAGCCCTTCAGGGCCACGCGGGCCGTGGGCCTCGCCCTCGCTGCCCTAGCCATTGTGCTGCTGACGCGATAGTCACTCCAACCGTAGCTCGTACCAGAACGAGCGCCACTGAAGCTCGAACCCCAGGCTTTGGTAGAGCCGCACGGCAGGCGTGTTCTCGCTGTCCACGGTGATTTCCACGGGCAGGACCGCTTGCTCCACCCAGTGGTTGATGCCCGCCGCCGTCACCACGCGGCCCAGGCCGTGCCCTTGCTGGGATGGATGCACGCCTACCATGCCGACAATGCCCGGCCCTCCACGCTCCCGGTGGTCCCAGCAGTACGCCAGTATGCCGCCTTCCTCCTCTAAGAGCAGGACAGGGTCAGGGCCTGGATTGGGGAGGTCGAACACGCGGTACTCGATCTCCTCGTCCGTGTTCGGACTGTAGCCCCAGCTCCCGGTGAACGCCCCGTTTTGGAGCGTTGTCACCGCGAGCGCGTCTTCCCGCCGGGCCAACCGTAGGCGCATGCCCTCCGGCACGGCCACGGGCAGCAGGGTGGGATCGGAGCGCCGCATATGCCAGTGCGTGCGAACGTGCTCGAAGCTGCAGGATGCCAGCATGAGTTGGTGCTCTACGTCGCTCTCCGCCACGTCCACATGCAGCACCGCCAGCCCCATCCCTTGCGCATGGCGCTCAGCGGCTTCCACCAGGGCAAGCTCCACCGGGCCTCTCGCGCCTTCCAGCACGAGGACGCCCCGCTGGATGGGCTCCTCCACTATGAGATAACCATAGCCCGCCGCTTGACCGTTGACGTCCGCAATGAAGCAGTCGCGCTCCGGGCGCATCCCGGGCTGCCGCAGCCAGCGCCGCAGCTGTTCCTCGTCCTCCGGTGACGACCGCCCTTTCACCGTGAGCAGCGTGTGCAGGGCTGCCCAGGTGAAGGGGCGGATGACAACGTGGCTCTGGTGCATATGCTCTCCTGGGGTCGGGTGGTGTGGCAGCCAGTTGCTGGCTGCCACTATCATAGCCAAGATACTCGCCAGTGACCTGTGGAGGCTAGATGGAAGAGATTGAAACGCCAGAACGCGCTATGCTGGTTATCCCCCATCCGGACGACGGTGAGTCGGGGTGCGCTGGTACCGTGGCGAAGTGGGTGAGGCAAGGCTGCCATGTTCTGTACGTGGTCGCCACGAACGGGAACAAGGGCACTGAAGACCCCGAGATGACTAGTGAGCGATTGGCGGTCATACGGGAGCAGGAGCAGACCAAAGCAGCGAAGATGCTCGGGGTCGAGGATGTGGTGTTCCTCGGCTATGGGGACGGAGAGCTCGAGGACACGCGCCAGTTTCTTGGGCAGGTCGTTAGGCAGATACGCCGGTGGAAGCCGGACGTCCTCTTCGCCATGGACCCAATGCGCCACTTGGCCCATACCCACCGCGATCACCGCATTTCGGGCCAGATCGCGTTGGATGCTTGCTTCCCATATGCAAGGGACCGCCTCCACTTTCCTGAGCACCTCGCGGAAGGCCTGGAGACCCACAAAGTAGGGGCGGCGTTGCTATGGGGGACTGAGTATCCAGACGTGGTCGTGGACATAGGCAACACGCTCGATCTGAAGTTGAAGGCATTGGCTGCCCATGAAAGCCAGCTCTCCACGGATATGGAACGGGTGAAGGGGTTCGTTATGCGCCGCGCTCAGGACTCGGCTCAGCGAGCATCCGATGGAGGCCACTCGGTAGAATATGCCGAGGTTTTCCGGAAGATCGCCTTTCGCCGCTAGCCCTTCGCCGGCGCCCATGCCCCAGCCTATGTCAAGTGAATGATGCTGGTGATGCCGTTTCGGATCAGCTGCACGGCGATGGCCGCCAGCAACAGGTACATGACCTTGGCGAACGCGTCGAGGCCACCGCGCCCAAAGAAACGGACGATGCGCGGCGCCTGGCTGAATAGAAGCCAGGCAATAAGCATTGGTCCCCTCCCGAAAAACTGGTCCAGCGAAAAGGTGAGTCTTCTGAGATACTCCGGCCGACCCGAAGGAGGAGTCGATGAAGACGTCCCGGTACAGTCCCGAGCAGATCGCCTTCGCCCTGCGGCA
>JBJKQC010000219.1:0-2921 GCA_046705745.1 Dehalococcoidia bacterium | reverse complement strand
GGCCCATACCAGCCACCTGATTGGACCGTGTGGGCGGGATGGACTCCATGGGCAGCCGGGTGTTGGTGTCGCGCACGTAGACCTCCGAAACGTGACCGGGCAAGCGCGACACCACCCACAACAGACCCGCAAATTACCCGCAACAACCTGCAAAAGACCCGCAAAACACCCGCAAACGACCCGCAAATTACCCGCGCGCGCGCGTCAACGAGATCCTTGCCAGTAGGCTATGGCCTGGCGCAGGGCCGCCGGAATGTGCAATATTCGCGCAAATTTTTCCATCCGCGGCGCACCCGTGCAGGATGGTACGTCCGCAGGGGCTTGGTATGGCAATACTGCGTCGCAAACTGTCATTATAAGGCCAGCAAGGACGAGGACGAAAGGGGCAGATGACAGAGGAGGGTCATGCGGTAAGCAGTGAGCAGTGAATGCGAGGCCGCCAGAACACGAAGAAAGGGAGGGCTGTGCAAGAGGGGCGTCCTGCCGGGCGCAGGCCCTTGGTCAGGGATTCGCGGAATGACGGGACCAGCGGCCAGGCTGTTTGGGGCGGACAGCCGCGCCTATTTCTGCCCTCTGCCCAAGTAGCTCTCCAATGCTTCCCGTGAGGTATACCGGAAGGCATAACCGATTGCCGTTTCGAGCTTCACGGTGCTTACCGTCCAAGGCCAGCGGATGAAGTCCAGCCCGACGCTGGGGGAGTCATTCTGGAGCCGCAGATGCCAGGTCAGGTCCGTGAGCCCGTAGGCCAGGGGCGCCGGCAGCGATATTACCCGCTTCCCCGCGAGCTGGACCATCTCCGACCAGCGTACGGTGTCGCGCCCCGCGATGTTGTAGACGCCGGGGTGGTCCCCGCGCAAGGACTCCCACAGGACCTCCAGCAGGTCGTCCTCGTGCAAGAACTGCATGGGCGGATCAGCGCCGCGAACGGCGATGAGCACTGGTTTGTCCAGCGCTGACGTGATGAAGTTCCTGGCATTGGGTCCCATAACAACGCAACCGCGCAATATGGTCATGGCGACGTCGGAGTGGGCGGAGGCGAATTCTTGGCACAGCGCTTCGCAGGCTGCTTTGTCCTCGGCATAGTCGAACCCCCGCGGCGGGCGCAGCGGGTGGTCTTCGGGCATGAGCGCGGGATTGTCGGGATGCGGTCCGTAGATCGTGGAGCTCGACATGAGCACCAACTGCCTGACGCCTGCGGCATCGCACGCCCGCAAGACATTGGCCATGCCTTCCACGTTCACCCGTCGGCTTTCCGCGCGGCTGCGCGTTTGGCGGAGGACGAAGGCAAGGTGGACCAATGCTTCCACTCTTGCATCTCGGAAAGCTGAATCCAATGGAGCGTTGATGTCCTGGCGCAAGTAGGTGAGCTTCGGATGGGCTAGGGGCGCCGGCCGCATATCGATGGCGGTAACCCGTTCGACAGCATCGTCAGCCAACAGTCGTCCGACCAGCTGCCTGCCGATGTAGCCCGCCGCGCCGGTAACGGCTATTGAGTGAGGTATGGCAGGGGACGACGTCACCCGTCGAACCTACTCGGCGGCGGCGATATCTGAGAAGTCGAAGGCCATTTCGCCCAAGCCCGCTACCTCGAACCGCATGCCGATGGTGTGGGGCCCTTCGAGTAGCGAGGCTCCGGAAGCAGCGATGACGGTTGTCCTATTCATGGCCAGCATGAACGGGGTTTGTTCCGATACGGCGCTGAAGGGCACCTTCTTGCCATCTACCTCGAAGGTTGTTTTCGTCATGTCCAGTTCAGTACCGTCCAAGGTGAGCGGCGCCAGCCGCCGGGCGTAGCCGGACCCAAGCTTGTTCCGAAGCTCGAACTCGAAGCCGTCGGTCGTTGGGTGCAGGCTCCCTTTCACATACAGCCTGCGGAGGAGAAACGCGGGGACCTTCATCTGTTATTCACCTGGTCTGCTTGACTGGATTGCAGCAGAAGATGTATCCGGGGGCATTCGGTCGTCCGCTTGCCGCCGCATGCGGAAGAGCTCCAGCTCCGTCTGCACAGCGTCTTCAGGCAATGGCTGCGGCTTGCCCAGTCCGTGAGCAATTGTGTAGATCTGGGCGATGCGCTCCGTGAGCTGGCAGACCTTCAAGGCCTCTGCAGGAGACTTACCCACACCGACGAGCCCATGGTTCCGGATGAAGGCGGCATTGCGCTCGCCCAAGGCGCGCACTACTGCGTCGCCGAGCTCTTCCGTGCCTGCGAATGTGTACTCGGACACCTGCACGCTGTCTCCCAGCAAAACGACCATCTCGTCGATGAGCGGCGGCAGCGACATGCCCGTTACGGCTAGCGCACTTGCGTAAACGGAGTGGGTGTGCATGACAGCGCCAACGTCGGGCCGCGCGCGGTATATGGCACAGTGCATCAGCATCTCCGTCGATGGCACTGCGTCGCCGACAACCGGCTCGCCATCGAAGTCCACGACCACGATTTGCTCCAGGGCCAGCTTTTCATAGTCTTTGCCGGCAGCGGTGATGGCCAGCAACTCTTGGTGCCCGGCATCGTGGACGCGCATGCTGACGTTGCCGCTGCTGGCAACGACCAGTCCGCTCCTGTACATGGCCTGGGCAGCCTCCAGGACCTGCTTGCGCTCGTCGTGCCACTCCGTGGCCTGGGCCAGCTCGCTGTGATCATGGCTATCCATGGGCCGTAGGATAACAGGCCGCCCGTGGGGTGTCAGCGTGCGACTCCTTTAACGGTTGGCCGTGGCGCCATAGGACGCCGAATCTGTTCCGAACGCCCTATACCATCCATCAGATCCAAGGCTGCTCTAGCACTCAGGTGGCGTTCGGTGACCAGGTCGGCCTCAACCCACCGCTTTCTTCACGAACGCGACGATCCTGGCCTCTTCGGCGGCGGTGAACTCCTTTAGCGCGAAGGCGGCCGACCCCGAGCGGCTTCGTCATATCAGCCT
>JBJKQC010000218.1:0-6226 GCA_046705745.1 Dehalococcoidia bacterium | reverse complement strand
CACGAGAGCGTAATGAGCGGCTGACGAGGGTTGGGCCGGGCACCCCCATGGGCGAGCTCATGCGCCGCTACTGGCATCCCATCGCGGGCAGTAGCCAGCTCGACGACGAAACGCCCACCCGGGAGGTGCGCCTCCTCGGGGAAGACCTCGTGCTCTACCGTGATGTCAGCGGCACGGTCGGCTGCCTGGAGCCGAGCTGCGCGCACCGCAAGGCCAACCTCGCTTATGGCGTTCCCGAGCCGAACGGCCTCCGCTGCTGCTATCACGGCTGGCTCTTTAACGAGAAAGGAGAATGCCTGGAGCAGCCTTCCGAGCCGGAGGGGTCGACGTTCAACCAAAAGGTGAAGCTCAAGGCCTACCCGGTCCAAGAGCTGGGCGGCCTCATCTTCGTGTACATGGGCCCGCCTCCCGTGCCCCTGCTGCCTCGGTGGGACGTGCTGGCCTGGGACGGTTACAAGGAGGCCTGGTCCGTTCTGCTCCCCTGCAATTGGCTCCAGTGCCAGGAGAACTCCCTGGACCCGCTGCACTTCCAGTGGCTACACCGCTACTGGGGCGGCTGGAGCATGAGCCGCATGAAACCGCCGGAGGAGCGCGAGGCCTTCTTCTCGGCCGTGGCCGCACGCGGCGCGGACCACAAGAAGATAGGGTTCGAGATCACGGACTACGGTGTCATCAAACGCAGGCTGGCCGGTGACGAGACGGAAGATGACGAGCACTGGCGCTTGGGCCATCCCATCCTCTTCCCGAACATCCTCCGGGTGGGCCATGGCTTGGAGATCAGGGTGCCGGTGGACGACACCCATACCCTGCACCTCGTCACCAATTACCGCCAGTACCGCGCCGGAGAGGAGCCCCAGCAAGAGGTCCCCTTCGAGGAACGCCCGCTCTACGACGAGCGGGGCCGGATGGTCCGTGACTACATCCCCGCGCAGGACGCGGTTGCGTGGGTCGCTCAAGGGCCCATTTCCGACCGCACGACGGAGCACCTGGGCGTGACGGACGTGGGCATTATCATGTTCCGCCGGATGCTGGACGAGCAGGCGAGGATCGTCGAAGACGGCGGTGAGCCCATCAACGTGCACCGGGACCCCTCTCGCAACGAGGTCATCGTGCTGCCCTGTGAGTACTATGAGTACCCAGGGCACGAGGGAGTCGGTGGGCCGTTCCGCGACTACCGGCCCCGGAAGCCCGACGTGGAGGCCGTCCTTTCAGGCAAGGGCACCGTTCGGGAGGAGTGGGCGGCGGTCGAGGCGAAGCCGCGTGTGTCGGGAGGCGCGGCCGGAGCGGGTCACTGGCACGACGCCCATTCCCACACCGAAAAGCAGGCCGGGCCATAGCGGCCTCTTACCGGGCGCCGGCGGGTCTCGGCCAGCACGCGGGACCTGCCCCCGACGACGCAGGGCGGGATGGCCCTAGGACCAGGAGCGTGCTGTATCAGCTACGGCCGTCGGACCACTCTTGGCACTCATGGCAATCCACATGAGTTCTGAGATCAAAAAAAGGCATAGACCAAGGCGAATATCACCGCCGCATCCATGACTACCTCCATCCGGGCTTCCAGCCCCCTTTCAGCACCCGCTTGGCCGCTTGATTGTGCCAGGCGGACAACAGCGGTTGCTCGTGGCTTTCGCCCCGGTCAGGGCGAAAGCGACCGGCTTGCTCCGCCGCTCGGCCCGGACATGGATCTTGGTGCTGAAGGCCCCCTTGGCTCCGTCCGAGGGCTTGCGGTTCCCCTTGTGCCATCTCCCCGGCCTAGCAAGTCGTCAAACAGACCCTTGCTTGGGCAGGCTAGGTGGTTCCTGGATTCTGGCGCCTCGACCGACGTAATCCGGACCGTGTCGCTACCCGTAGGTAGAGAGGAACGGAGACCCTGCCATGCGGCTTTGCACTCTTGCGTCTGGAGGTGACCGTGTGGAGGACACTTCGGCGCGGAAAACGTCCACTTCGTTCTCAGGTGCGCCAGGCTATCTTCTGGAGAAGTCCAGTGCAGCATCGGCATGGCCTGGCTGTGGGGCCCAGGAGCTTCGAGCCTTCGCCATGTAACGGTGGCCGGGTCAGGAAGGGTTGCCCCAACAATGTCGGGCATGCTGCGAGTGCGATTTGGACGCGGACAGGCGTGAGCCTGGGCTGGAGTAGGACCCATGCTGGGCTAGCATAGGGAGGGCTTCATGGACGAGCAAGGGACAACCAGAAGAGACGCCTCCTTCCCCTGGCGCCGGGCGAGCGCGCGGGCGCTTTTAATTGGCCTGATGCTGCTGGGCACCACGTGGCTCGGAGCCCGGCTACTGGGTGTCGAAGCGTCTTTCCAATCGCTCTCCGACCAGGTGACGCGATGGATGCCGCCGCGCATCTTCGCATTCTTTCTTTTTCACCTTCAGCACTGGGCTAAGCCCTTGCTCTTGGTCGGCCTTGCCAGCGCGTGGCTGGTTGTGGGCGCATTCTTAGCGCTGATGGTGTGGCGCCGAGGCTGGGAGGACGAAGGGAAGCACGGTGCGGATTGGGCCGCGCCTGCGGTCGCATCGGCATTGCTCTGGCTTCTGCCCGTCGCGGTGTTTTCACCTGTCGCCGGGCTCGGGTTCGCGGGTACGCGGAGCTCGGGTGGCGCGCTTCGCTGGTCCGTAGCGGCCTTGCTCCCGGTCCTGGTCTACGGCTGGCTGTTGCATACGCAGCGGGTCCAGCCGCCGGTATTTCCTAGCGACCCGTCGCCTATGCCGAAGATGCTGAAGCAGCAGGGACGTCGTGAATTTCTCCAATGGGCCGGCATAAGCTCACTGGCGGTGGCGGGACTGGTGTTGTTTACCAGGGAGACATTGAGCTTGTCGAAGGGGACGGTCGCTGGCCCGAGTGGGGTGTCTGCGGCGGGCACGGGTGGCGGGACGCCGGCACAAGACACGAGCGCGTGGAGCCCGGCGGTGACGCCGGTCGACAAGTTCTACGTGGTGTCCAAGAACTTCATCGACCCACGGGTCGACGTCAACCAGTGGCGGTTGAACGTCCATGGGCTAGTCGACAAGCCAATGCAGTTTGCCTACGCCGATTTCACCGCGCTGCCGTCACAGGCCGAATACGTGACGCTGGAGTGCATCAGCAACCAGATTGGCGGTGGATTGATTAGCAACGCCAGCTGGACCGGGGTGCCGCTGCACTCGCTGATTGAGCGAGTAGGGCCGCAGACGGGCGTTGCCTACGTCCTCACGCGGTCCGTGGACGGCTATAGCGAGAGCCTGCCCATGGCCGCCGCCATGGCGCCGGAGGTGCTGCTGGCGTACCAGATGAACGGTGCGCCATTGGTCCCCGGTCATGGCGCCCCGCTGCGCTTGTTGGTCCCTGGGCGTTACGGTATGAAGAGCACCAAGTGGGTCAACGATATCGAGTTGGCTGCGGCCGATTCGCCGGGGTACTGGGAGCAGCGCGGTTGGGATGAGCAGGCTGTTGTGAAGACCGGGTCGCGGATAGACGCCCCGGCCGACGGCGCCCGGTTGCCCATGGCCCCCATCACGGTCGCCGGCATTGCATTCGCGGGCGAGCGCGGTGTGCAAAGCGTGGAAGTGAGCGCGGACGGTGGCCACACCTGGCAGGAAGCGGTGCTAGAGCCGGCGCTGTCCGCGTATAGCTGGGTGCGGTGGACGGTAGCGTGGGCTCCCCCTAAGGCCGGAGCGTACGGCCTCCAAGTCCGTGCAACGGACATGGCCGGTGCTGTTCAGACCCCCAACCGCGCCGACGACTATCCGAGCGGTGCGACCGGCTATGACAGCGTTACAGTGGTCGTAGGTTAGAGGTATCTGGGTGTTATGACCTCAAACATCCCACCAAGGGCCTTGGCATCGCAGGGGCAATCAGCCCCCGAGTTCCTCACAAGCACGACGCACTATTCACCGGAGTGGCCTGGTCACGGAGAAAGCCAACCCAGCACTTGGACCGACCCTGCGGATTGAGTGCGCACATGCTCACTGCCGGTGGTCCCTAGCTTGCGGGCATGTAGGGCGTGTGCACTTGCAGATAGGTCCCCGGAATCTGCTGCCAGCAGATGAAGCGAAGCGGCTCGCGGTACGGGTTCTGGGTCTCGTGCACGCTGCCTGCGGGGATGCAGGCGAAGTCACCAGCCTTCACCTCGATGCGCTTGCCGTCGATGACCTCCACGCCCTTGCCTGCGATGTAGTAGCGGACGGCGTCGCCCGATAGGGATGGCTCACCCTGGGCGTCCGGGGGCACATGCTCCATGAAGAGCTGGAAGGAATAGATGTCAAAGCCTTGCTCCGGCGACATGATGTGGTGCCTGCCGGGCCCCCATTCCATTAGCGGCGCGTCCTCCCGGCGCACGAGCAGGCGCTTCTGCTCGCGGCGGCGCTGCAACTCCAGCGCGACCCGTCCGAACTCCATCTGCTCCTCCAGGTAGCGCAAGTACAGGGGCCACGGCTCCAGCTTCGCCAGCTCCTCCTCGGACAGGTCTTTCACCTCCGGCGCCTTATTGGGGGCTTGCAAGTGGACGAAGGGCGTGGCGACCTGCCGGTAGGTGCCGGGAAACTGCTGGGCGGCGAGGAAGACCAGCGGCTCTGGGTTCGGGTTCTCCGTCCCGTGCCAGATGTTCGCCGGCACGTGGCAGAAGTCGCCGACGCGCACCTCGAACCGCTCGTCGCCGATAGTCTCAAATCCACCGCCCTTGATGTAGAACTTCAGGGCGTCGCCGTGGGTGTGGTACCGCTCTGAGCCGCCGGCCCGCCCGGACGTGAACACATGGAGGTTGTGGACGTTGAAGCCCAACTCTGGCCCGACGATCATGCGCTGGTTGGGCCCGGCGTGCTCGATGTCCGCCTCGTCCGCCGGCACGTGCAGCCGGTTCTGCTTGCGCCGCTTGTCCAGCGCGCGGGCCGCCTTGCCGAAGTTGACCTGCTTTTCCATGTAGAGTTCGTACAGCTCTTCCGGGCTCAGCTCCGCCAGCTCCTCGCGCATCACGCCTTTCGTTGTCATTCGGCACCTCCGCTGCCAGCCGTTTAGGCAAAGCGTCATGGTTGCCGCTTGGGCGGCATGGCCTTCGTCCGGTCATCATGCGGCGGCTGATGAAGAAGACCCCCTCTGCTGCTGCGAGGACCGTAGGCATAAGGGTCTTATCTGAGTTCCAGCTTCGAGTCAATCCCCAATCAGGCTTTGCAATCGACGCGGCCTGGAGCAAAATAGCCGAGAATTGGACCGATGGCGCCACCGGCGCCGCATCACGCGAAGGAGGCACAGCATGGGGAAGAAGCTGTTGTTGGAGAGCACCGCGCCCTTCCAGGGCCTGCCGGAGCTGGTCGCGTACAACGAGGGCCTGTTTGCGGCAGAAGGGCTGGAGGTGGAGTTCGTGCCCAGGGGCGAGAACGCGCCGAAGGCGGTGGACCGGAGCATCACCAGCGCCGAGGGCCTCAGCGCATTCGCAAGCCATGGGAGTAGCGCGGAGACTGGCAAGGCGGCCATGTACAACGCCTGCGAATGGGGCAACTACCGCCGCGTGGAGGACTCCAACGTCGGTGGCCAGCAGGTGGGCAGGCGCGCCATCATCACCTATGGAGCCCTCGTAGTCGCGCCGGACTCGGACGTCTATACGGCCCAGCAGCTCGCCAACAAGCTGGTGGGCGTGCCTTACTTCGCCGGGACTCATTACCTGGCGATCCTCATGCTGGAGGGGTTCCTCCCACGAGAGGCCATCAAGACCTGCCTGGCGCCCAACGGCGCGGCGAGGCGGCTGAAGGCGCTCCTCGACGGCGAGGTGGACGCGACGACCTTGACAGAGCCGTACATCACGGTGGCTGAAAAGAAGGGCTGCCGCATTGTGGTAGAGGCCCCGTACCACGGCACGGAAGTGGCCGGCGATGCGGTGGACGCGGAGGCGTACGGTGCGTTCAACCGGGCCGTGCGTGAAGCGGTCCGGCGCATCAACGCGGACAAGCGCAAGTACCTCCAGTACTTCATCGACTACCACAAGTCCGACCCGGACGTGGCGGCGCTGACTGTGGACGACCTGCGGCCCAGCCGGCTCCAGGTGGTTGACCCATCTCCCATCCCAGCAGAGGAACTGCAACGCACCTACGAGTGGATGAAGAGCTGGGGCATGCTCAAGAGCATCGACGCCGTCGACCTGATCAACATCCAGGTGCAAGGCGCGGCGCCCGTGGGATTAGGGCCAGTCGGCCGGCGATGTATCGGGCGGTCGTAGGGGCGCGGGACACTGTCCCCCTGCGGATGTCCAATG
>JBJKQC010000217.1:0-4063 GCA_046705745.1 Dehalococcoidia bacterium | reverse complement strand
AACGCCGAACGGCCCCACGGGGCACTCGGGGACCTGTCCCCAAACGAGTTTAACCTGGTAAATTGGGTGGCCGGTTGACCCAGCCGACTCACACGTCAACTGGTACAGAAAATGGGTCAGGACCATGACCCAGCCGACTCACACGTCAACTGGTACAGAAAATGGGTCAGGACCAATGACCCAGCCGACTCACACGTCAACTGGTACAGAAAATGGGTCAGGACCACCAGATAGGAGAAGGGCAGAAAAGAGTTATTCGGGGTGGCTTTCCGCGTAGTTCGGATGAGCTGGATAACTCGTGCTGCGGCGCGGATTCCCGGCCTAGGCGTGCTGCCAGACCCTGACGTAGTCAAACTCTAGGTCGGCGGGAAGGTGTGTGGAAGCGTTCGGGTCCCCGTTCCAAGTGCCGCCGACATCCAAGGCAAGCATGAGATACATGGGTGTATGCGGGATGTATTGTGGATACGTAAACGCATCGCCCCTTGCCACTCCGTCTATGAACCAGCGTATGGCGTTGGGCTCCCAATCGACGGCGAAGGTATGCCAGCCAGCGGCGAACGAGACCGGAGAAATCCAAGGAGTTCCCGCCGCTTGGTCGCGGCCCTTTTGGTCCAGAAAGTGGAATGCGGGCTCTGCTCTGTTCGGAAACTCTCCCCGGATTTCCATGAGATCGATCTCCGGGGGCCACTGCTCTCCCGGAGGAAACAACGCAACCGCCGTCCAGAGGCCCTTGCCCGCGGGGATACGCATGCGTACCTCGTAGTACCCGTACTCCTGGAGGAAGCGATAGGCGCCTGTCCCTCCAGGTTCGTTGTCATACTTGGCAGTTGTGACCATGCCGCTGCTGTAGGGGTAGGTGTGGCCGTCGCAATTGACGCTTTGATCTAAGGCGCGCAGCTTGAGGGTGCCGCCGGATACGATGACGTTTTGAGGGGTAGCGGCCATCTTGGGCGTCATGTCGGAGAGGGTGCACGCGGAGGAGCCCCAGGGGTATGCCGCGACCCACTTGGTCGTATTGAGCTGGTTGCCGTTGAATTCGTCATCGAATGTTAGCTTCCATTTTCCGGTCTGCCCTAGGGGCATGGGGGTCGGGGCAGCGGCCGTGGGCGGCGAGCTGGCGACGGGTGTCGTCTGAGGGACCGCGGCGGAGCCGGGCGTTGGGGCCTGGCCGCCGATGCTGGCCGGAGCGGGCGCACCACCGATGAATGGGCCGGTGGGCGCGTTGGTGAAGGGTGTAGGCGTAGGAGCCAAATCAGCGTTGGCCGAATCAGAGTTGGACGACGGGCTCTGCCCGTTGCTCCCGCTGGGTGACACTGTACTGAGTGGACCAGGTGCGAGGGTACAGGCCCCGAGCATGGTGACTAGCACTGACATAACCGCACACGCGACGACGCTACGCGGAAGCGAGCGATATCTCAACCCCGCAGGGAATACCTGGTCCATACAGCGAATAATTGAGGAGGAACTCAAAGAACTGCGCCTAGAAAGGGAGGTGGCTGGTAGACTCTACACCGCCCTATGATTTGAGAAGTGGCCTTTTCCCCCAACCCGAATCCTGGTGGATAACCGAGGACATTCGGACTACCTGGACAGGTGAGCGTGATTGCTATGAATTTGCTAGAAGGTCTGAGCGGCGGACTGCATGCGGGCTGGCCTTGCCGTAGGCTATCTGGTAAATGCAATTGGGTAAGGCATTCGTGAAGGAGCCGGCTTGGACCCGTTAGTGGCCGTTGGGATTGGTCTGGCCGCTTTGGCCGCCTCCATCATGGGCGGTATCGCCGGTATCGGGACGGCTATCGTCATGATCCCCGTGCTGACCTTCGCCCTAGGCGTCAAGGTGGCCATACCGGTTATCACTGTCGCCATGATGTTCAATAACACGTCACGGTGGTGGGTCAACCGCCGGTACGTCGACTACAGCGTAGCGTTGTGGTTCTGGGCGGGTGCCATCCCGTTCACCGTCTTGGGGAGCGTGGTGTTCGCGAATGCGCCTGCCGGTCTCCTTGCCCGTGGCCTCGGCGTATTCCTGCTGGCCTTGGTGGCATATCGCCATATACCGAAGAGCCAAGACTTGCACATGGGGCTCCGGGGCTTCAGCGCCGTCGGTGGCGTGCAAGGGTTCCTCTCGGGTATCTTTGGGGGCGCCGGGCCCTTTGGTGCGCACTTCTTCCTGGCATACGGACTGAAGCGCAACGCTTTCGTCGGCACTGCGGCCATCGCGACCATGGCAATCAATATCGCCAAGAGCGGGACCTACGCCAAATTCGCACTACTGAACGGTGCGACACTGGCGATGTCCGTGGCCATAGGCGTGGTCATGGTGGCCGGCGCCTACATTGGGGGCCTGCTGGTCAAGCGCGTGCCGGACCGCGCGTTCGCCTATATCGTGGAGTTGGTGATGATCGCGGCGGGGGCGTCGCTGCTCATCGGCGGGTGACGGCCCTTTGTTGGCAGCTTCGCCCCCTTCCTAGGCTTCCCTTGCGGAAGAAGGGGCTTATGAGGAGGATGCATGAAGTTCGGGTTATCGCTGTCTGGGCTGCTCCAGCATTCGGGCGACGGCGACATGGTGCAGCGGTTCAACGACGTGCTGGACCTTGTCCGCGAGGCCCGCGAGCTTGGCTTTGACTACATCTATACCGGCCACCACTACCTGAGCTACCCCTATCAGATGCTCCAGCCGTTGCCGTCGCTGGCGCGGCTGTCGGCCGTCACGGGGGACATGGACCTCCTTACCACCATCCTCATGCCCATGCAGAACCCGGTGCAGCTCGCTGAAGACGTGGCCACCCTGGATGTGATCACGAACGGCCACGTCATCATTTCCGCAGCCTTGGGCTACCGGGACGAGGAGTACGAAGCCTTCGGCGTCACCCGGAAGGACCGGCTGGCGAGGATGCTGGAGACGCTGGAGCTCATCAAGCTGCTGTGGAGCGGCGAGGAGGTGACCTACCACGGCCGCTTCCACAGCGTGAGCGGCGTCCACATTGGGGTGAGGCCCGTCCAGAAGCCGCACCCCCGCTTATGGATGGCAGCCAACGGCGACAACATGGTGCGGCGGATCGCGGAGCTGGGGCTGCCATGGTACCTGAACCCCCATGCGCCGTTCGCGACGTTGGAGCGGCAGGTGGCCATGTACAAGGAGGTCTGGGCCGAGCACGGCCATGGCGCCATCGAGACGCTGCCCATGTCGCGCGAGACGTTTGTTGCGCAATCGCAGTCCGAGGCGATGCGGTTGGCAGGCCCGTACATTAGCGGGAAGTACCAGACCTACGCGCAGTGGGGCCAGGACAAGGCGCTGCCGGGCGAAGAGTCCTTCGACATTCCCCTGGAGGAGCTCACCCAGGGGCGGTTCATCATCGGCGACCCCGAGGACTGTTACCGGGACCTCAAGCGCTTCAAGGACATCGGCGTCACGCATGTGTCGACGCGCATGGGCTGGCCGGGCATGCCCAAGGACCTGATCATGGAGGCCATGCGTTTGGCGGCCAAAGATGTCTTTCCCGCGCTACGTTAGACGCTAACGTCGAAAGTCTGGGCGCCGCTTGCTGCGCACAGGATTGACCTCGGGAAGAGTGTTCGCGTTCGTCCTTCGACTGCTTCGCGCTCAGGTCGAACGCGCGTCCGCAGGCCGTCAAGACGCGTTCCCTGTAAGCCAGGCACTTTCATCCGTTATCGTGGCCGAGGACGCCGGATCGTCAATTGCAGGCGGAGCGAGGAATCTCCCAGCCATGAAGCGAGGGTCACTCCAGCCTGACGCGCTTGCCGGTCCGGGACGATTCCACCATGGCCGTGGTGATCTGAGCCACTTTGAGGCCATCCATGCCTGTCGCCAATGGTTCGCTGTCCTTTGCCACGGCCTGGTCGAAGGCCTGGACCTCTCGCGTATAGACCTCGATGGGGTCTGGGCCGTACGTTTGCTCCTCTGAAACAGCGCTCGTCTGAACGAGAAGGCGCCCCTCGAACAAGGTCGAAATGCTCCCGTGCACGCCTCCGCGGCCGTCGCTGCCGTACACCACGATATCGTTGTGCTCGTAGTCGGGCGTCCGGCGGCCGGTCATGATGC